>VGTI01000071.1 GCA_016874735.1 Deltaproteobacteria bacterium | reverse complement strand
CGGCATTTGCGCCAGAAAGGCTTCCGCGAGGAAGACATGATCTCCTGCTCGCTAGCGACCGCTTCGGCGCGTGATGGGCGTGCACTCGATTTCCTGCGTGGCCGCGTCACCATCCCCATTCGTGATCAGCATGGCCGCGTCATTGGTTTTGGCGGCCGCACGATGGACGGGGCTCAGCCCAAGTACCTAAACAGCCGCGAAACGGCGCTGTTCGACAAGAGCCACACACTTTTCGGCTTCGACGCCGCCCGCACTGCTATGCGTAGTCGCGGCCGTGCCATCGTCGTCGAGGGCTACATGGACACGCTCCAACTGTGGCAATCGGGATTTCCCGAGGCGGTGGCTTGTCTAGGCACGGCGTTTACGAGCGCCCAGTTGAAGTTGATGAAGGCTGCAACGGCGGCAGTAGTACTTCTGTTCGACGGTGATTCCGCCGGCCAAAAAGCGACGCTCTCTGCCGTGCGTGTTGCTCTCAGTGTGCCGGAAATTCAAGTCAAAGCGGCAGTGCTGCCGCCGGGCGAGGATCCTGATAGTTTTGTCAGAACGCATGGGGCCGAAGCGCTGCAAAAACTCCTCGATAGCAGTGTCGAGCTCCTTGATTTTGCGGTGCGCGAGAGGTTAAGAGCCGTGCCACCACTGCAGGTGCCGGAGGTCGTCGCCAAAGAATTTGTGCCGTGGTTAACGCAAATACCAGAGCGCATCCAGCGATCCTTTTTGCTGACACGCATAGCGCACCTGACTGGCATTGATGCCCACGTGATCGCCGGTCAGATTCCGAATGAACCGGGTGGAAGTCGCGAGATTCGTCCTTTGGCCGGAGATACCGCCACGGGTCCCGGGGCGAGCGCCACCAAAGCTCCGCGCGAAGTCCCGCTCCCACCACTGGACCGCGCAAGCATTGATCTCTTTGGCCACGTCTTCCACGCGCAACCTAGCGAGTGCGACCTCCAGACAATTAAGCAAGAGGTTACGGCCAAGCTCGATCTGGGAGTCGAGCATGCTGCCCTACTCGACGAAATGATGGGATTTCTCGCCCAGGGACTCACCCCGTCAGCCCAACCGCCCCACGCCTGGCAAAGCGTCTACCACCCTGAATTGCAGGCGCTCGTCGATCAGTTGCGGCGCAGTGCTAAGGCCTTTGTGTGTGATAACAGACGCGACCGCTTCAAGCAGCTTTTCGTCGTGATGGAGCAAAAAAAGCAGCGGGAATTGGTAGCCCAATTGAAGGCAGAAATGAGCCGCGCCTCGCGCGATCCCGCACGCCGCCACGAGGTCACTGAGATTCTCATGACAATTCAGGAACTTACGAAATCAAGTCGGACCACCCAGGTAGGCCGCGGTTAGACGACCAAACTGGCGCTGGACAGCGGGCTTAACTATGGTTTAACGTTGCCGGATTCATAGTTATTAAATATAAGATATGAACCTTGGCGAGGCTGGCCCTATGGGGGGCTTGAGTAATCCCCAGCGGCCCACTAACACCTGTGTGCTCTCTCTCTCCGCGAAGCCACTTAACCGTGAAGCCACTTAACATGGGGATGATCAACCGGGCATGGCCACAAGCAAATCAAAAACTAAAAGCAGAGATAAATTGACAAAAGCTGCAAACCCATCCAAAACAGACCGCCCCACTCGCGACGCCAAAGCGTCGGGTGCGTCTAAGGGGGCAGCGTCTCGTCCCAAATCCCAAGCTTCTAGCAAGGCCGGTACCGGTGGTCCCAAAAAGACCCAACCGACTAAAGCTGGAGGTGCAACCCAAAAGCTCAAGTCGGTCATATCAGCTATGAAAAAAGCGGCTAGCAAAGCCTCCAGCCCGGTCGTTACTAAGCGTAAAATCATCACGGATGCGCAGCCTGCCAAGAAGGCGTTACCGCCCAAGGTTGCAGCAACGAAGAAGACCGACAAAAATCTGGGAGCTGCTGCTGCTAAGAGCACGGCTAAAGCGGTCGCTCCTACAAAGACCAAAAAGGTCGAGGCTGCCGAGGTCAGCAAAAAGCCGGTGGCTGGAGCTGCGGCAGGCAAACGCCCTGCTCCCGCAGTAACGACCAAGAAGGCGGCAGCGAAGCCGGCCAAGGCGGCGGGCAAGTCCAAGGCTGCCGCTACCGACGAGCTCGAAGGCGCCAAGGCCGCAGGTCCCGGTGATTTAGAAAAAGTGATCGGCCAACTCATCAAGAAGGGCGAGGCTAGCAAAAACGAGCTCGCATTTGCCGAGATTGAAGCCGCGCTACAGAAAGCCAAGATCAAGCCACGTCCCGACATCGTGGACGAGGTCGTATCGGCACTTACCGACGCTGGTATCGATCTCCCTGACGGCGGCGGTAGCAAGGGCAAAGGCGCCTCGTCGCAGGGTAGTGACGAGGACGGGGACGATGACATTCTGCTCCCCGAAGTCGAGAGCGATAGCGACAGCGACAGTGACGAGGATGGTGAGACGGAAAAGGCGGAGACCGTTGACGTCGCCGGTGATTCGTCTTTAGGCAAATCTAATGACCCCGTCAGGATCTACCTCCGTAAGATGGGCAGCGTGGCGCTGCTATCGCGCGAGGGCGAGGTCGAGATCGCTAAGAAGATTGAGTCCGAAGAGAACCGGATGCTAGAGCGCCTGCTCCATGTGCAGCTCGGTATCGATACGGTTGTGGGTGCTGCGCGTGCGTTCGTCGCTGACGAAATCCGCATGAAAGGTTTCATCAAAGGCTTTGATGACGACGAGGCGTCTAAGGACGAGCAGCTTCATTCTGACAAGATGAAGAAGGCGACCAAGAAAGTCCTGAAGCTGGTGGATGACTTCGAGCTACTGCGTAAGAAAAAGCCGACCAGCAAGAAGCAGTCGGATCAGATTGAAGAGTCACGTCAGGTGATGTTCGAGGCGTTCCGCGACCTCAACATTAACCGCAAGCTGATGACCGGCGCCATTAACAGGTTAGCTGAGTTTGCCAACGCGATTCGCGAGGCTGAGCAAGACTTGGCTTACTACGCCCGTCGCCTCAATACGACGCGCGAGACCCTGCTGGGTCATGTCACGTCAACACCAGACAAGCCCTACGGGCATGCCTCCGATCGTGAATGGCAGCGCGTTGTACGCAACTGCCTTGCAGCCAATGACACCATTCACCGCACCTCGACCGAGAGCGGCATGGAATCGGCAGACATCTCGTCCGTCTACAGTGAGCTTGCTGATATTCAGCGCCGTGCTGAGAACGCCAAGCGTGAGCTGGTTGAGGCCAACTTGCGTCTCGTGGTGTCTATCGCCAAGAAGTACACCAACCGTGGTCTGCAGTTCCTCGACCTGATCCAGGAAGGCAACATCGGTCTGATGAAGGCGGTGGAGAAGTTTGAGTACCGTCGCGGTTACAAGTTCTCGACCTACGCAACGTGGTGGATTCGTCAGGCGATTACGCGGGCGATAGCCGACCAGGCGCGGACGATTCGTATCCCTGTGCACATGATTGAGACCATCAACAAACTCATCCGTACCTCACGCTATTTGGTCCAAGAGATGGGCCGCGAGCCGACGCCGGAGGAGATTGCTGCACGCATGGAAATGTCGGTAGATAAAGTACGCAAGGTGCTTAAGATCGCCGTTGAGCCCATCTCGCTGGAGACGCCGATTGGTGAGGAGGAGGACAACCACATTGGTGACTTCCTCGAGGATAAATCGCAGCACTCGCCGAGCGAGTCGGTGATCAATCATAATCTGTCGGAGCAGACGACCAAGGCGCTAGCAACTCTTACTCCGCGCGAGGAGAAGGTACTACGCATGCGCTTTGGCATCGGCGAGAAGAGCGACCACACCCTTGAGGAGGTCGGCCAGAACTTCGACGTGACGCGTGAGCGTATCCGTCAGATCGAAGCCAAGGCGTTGCGTAAGCTGCGGCATCCATCGCGCAGCAAAAAGTTGCGTGCCTTTATCGAGAGCTGAGAGAATTTAAGGGCGATCGTGCATCTTTGCTTGCATTTTCGCCCTAGCTTCTCCATTCTCTATCTTCCTGGCGCCACATGGTGCACACGGGCCTATAGCTCAATGGTTAGAGCAGTCGGCTCATAACCGATTGGTTGGGGGTTCAAGTCCCTCTGGGCCCACCACTTCCCCCCAAGCCTGATGTTACTTTAAGCGCAATCTCAGTCTTCGTGATCTTCGCCGTGCTCGGTTTCCGTAGACACGCCACCTGGGATAATTTCTGGATGTCTGATCTTGCCACCTTCGTGCGCCGCAGCTCCCATGATGGCTGCGCTGGCAACGGAGAGGACGAATACTGCCGGCACGCTCAGCCGCAGCGACTCGGCCTGGCGTCCACTAAAGACAAAAGCACCAAGGGCAAATACGCCCGTTACCACAGCGAGGACGGTAGCTTTCTCAGCCGCCTCTTCGTGCTCATGGATCAGCGCCTTCTGCACGCCGGGGAGGTGCTCGATCACCTCTTCGGCTGGCTCCCCGGTAAAAAACGGAGCCACCGCACTAAAACCAACAACCGCCGTTGCCGCCAGAGCAAATCTCTTGATGTCCCGACTCTGAACCAGCATGGCCACACCGAGTGCCAACACCATTCCAACAAAACCGACGACGGGCAAGTGGTTCACTAACATGTGGATCTGTGCACCATTGAACAACATGCAGTCCCCCTTAACGACGTGACTAATCGATGCATCCCTGTGCAGTCATTATACTGCACAAATTGGTCCAAGCTCTCAGGGAAACCACTTGGCCCTTTCGGCCATCATGGTGTCGCAATCGTAACCTGCGGGTAGCCGTCGCAGCGTGATTGGGCTCTGCGTTAAGTCTGGATTTTGCACCGGATTAAAGCGACCGTGGCTGAGGAAGAAGGGCCGCGACCCCAGCACCAACTGCTCGGATTGATCGTGCACGACCCCTTGGATTAAATCGGGCGTGATAACGCGCAACTCGTAAGCAAATCGCTCACGCCGCGCCAAATAAAGCTGACCACGGATGGGACCACTACGCAGAAATACGGTGACACCGGGATGGCCATCACCGTCATCATCAGCGATTCTCGGGTCATCAGCATCCTTGGGCATGTCTTCGGCCACCGAGTCCTCGAATTTGACCCCAATGCCTGTAGGAGTTTCTGGCCGCCACAGATCCCAGCCCTGTCCCGCATCGCCAATCATCACAGGCGCGACTCTTGGGACAATGGCACGGGTGAAGCTGTCGGGCACCTCACTCCTCACCGGTAAATTCGACGTATGCTCGGCGTGACAGAAGGTGTCCGTTTCAATCAGCTCATCACCGTCAAGAGCAAATGCAGTGATTCCGTACGTAATCACCTGCGACCTCATCGTACCAAAAAGCTGTGGGTCATCGTAAGACACCACGTCATAGTGGGCATACTGCCCGACGAGGTCAGTGATATCGACCGGGACTGCCCAGGCCTGCGCGGAGAGGGAGACAGACACGAGAGCTGCGCCTAGCTTCATCACGGTTAAACCTGCCTTAATGCGGTTTTGCATCTTTTGGGGCTCAGGTCCACGCCAACAGCGGCGAGACCGAGCTGATTAGCGGCGGCAAGGACCGCACCCTCGCCACAGAATGGATCCACTACTACACGCGTTGGTGTCTCGTCTCGCAAATAGCGACAAGCCACCATGCAGGCCCTTGCACCCATAGCGCGGCTCCAGCTCATGGCTCCCCCATCAGCTAACACGTCGGCCCCAGGGCGCTCGGGCGTGATCACATCCCCGCGCGCAAAACAAAGCATATGGGCATAACTAGGACGCCCTGCCGCAATGGTACCCGGCGGACGCCGACACACGATCTTATGCCAGACAAGTTTAGCCTCGACCTGCTCCGCCGCACGCTGCAGCAAATAGGACTTATCGATCCAAACATGATGGTGACGGATATCACTCTGAAAAAATATGCTCTGACAACCAATAGGCACCCACCTCATCACCTGCGCCGCAGTGGCCATGAACCACTCGCGCCAATCATCCAGGCGATGCGGGGGTACTTCCGAAACATCTGGCAGCGACGTAACTACACTAGTGCCATCGGCAGCAATCCGAGTACGCAGCCACTCACGAGCATCAGCCTGGTAAACCCATCGTGGTGCCGGCCAAATTGTCGCATTTTCTCGGAGCATTGATGAATCCTAGGGAATTTCCTGCCATACATGTTTACTTGCAGCTTTGTCTTTGATGAACTACGCCGACTCGTATACGGTCACAAGTCGTAAATATGCACAGTCTGCGTGCCTTGAGGAATTCTAAGTTGATGCGCCAAGTAAAGCTCCGCAATATCGTAGGTTTGACAACGCACCTTGTGTTGATGATCGCGTCCACGCTACTGATCAACAGCTTTGCCGTTGAGCGTGCCTGGGCACGGACGGCACCTGCTGGATTTGTCGGCACTAACGGTACGCACTTTGAGCTCGATGGGCGGCCCTTTTATTTTCAAGGCACCAATGCGATTCGGTTTGGCACCACCGTCGGCGAGTCCGAGGACAAAGTCTACGCGGCCATGCGCGAATACGCGTCGCTAGGACTTAGAGTTGTACGCATGTGGGGCTTTGCCTGCAGTGGTTACCTCGGTAGTTCAGCGCCGATACTCGAGTGGGCGAGCGAGGGCCAGCTCGGCTACAACGAAACCGGCTGGCAACGACTCGACATGGCGCTCGACGCCGCCCGCGCCGCTGGGCTGAAAGTGATCCTGCCTCTCGTCAACTTCGAGCCGTCCTACTGTGGTATGGAGTGGTGGACGCAGCAGGTTATTCAATCGAGTGATAAACATCTTTTCTACAGCGACAGTCGTGTCAAGGTGGCTTTTAAGAGGCACGTCGAGACTCTGCTCAACCGCGTTAATTCCCGCTATCGCAGTAGCATCGGCAAGTCGGTCAGATACAAAGATGATCCGACCATCATGGCGATCGAGATTGCTAATGAACCCCACACTGAGGACTACTACGAGTACCATCGCGGTCTCCCACCGGGTGAACTCGTCTATAACTTTCTCAATGAGTTGTCGTGGCATATACGCAAGAATGACCCTAATCACCTGATTTCTACTGGCGAGGAGGGCTACAAAACTAGCATCGACGGCGCTTCCGACACGTACGACCATGTTTGGATCAACAATGGTTCTAAAGGAGTCAATTTTGAAAAAAACGTCACGCTGAGCCAAATCGATTTTGCGACGGTACACATCTACCCCGACAATTGGAACATCCCTTCATCGCAAATGTACTGGGTAGAGGAGCGACTCATGAAGCGTCGCGCTGCGATTGCGCACGCTGCGGGCAAACCGATCGTTCTCGAAGAGTCCGGCTTCAACTCAGATCCATCGTGGCAAGGCTACCGTCTCGGCTACGGCAGCTCACCCGCTTGGTATCTATCGCAGATGTACGAACTCGCTAACCGCTACGACTACGCTGGGACTATGATCTGGCAACTCCTGCCGCGCGGTTTTAGTGTTGGTGGATACGACTACGACACGGCTCATCCTGTCGCTGATGTTGTGAGGCGGCAGGCTTGGTATCTGAACAGTAAATATTGAAAGTGCTCAAGTTAGTGGCAGCCTTTCCATCGGTTGGGAACGAATTATCACTTACGGCGACGGAGTGAACACGACTCGCCAGGCGAATTGCAGCGCAGGTAAACAGATTATTGGCGGAGGCTGCTACTGCCAAAATCCCTCGTCTTCGATACTGCAGAATTACCCGAATTCTTCAGCGAGCTGGTATTGTTCCTGCAACTCTGCTCAGGAAATTAGCTTGGAGCTAATGCCCGACCGCATCTGTCCATTTATAGTCTTTACATGGTCATGTAATAGTCATATGGTGTATCTTGTGTCATTGACAAATTGGAGCCACCTGATGAAAAAGGCTAACATTTCGAGCATTAAAGCCGAACTTAGTAAGTATTTACGATACGTAAAGCAGGGAGAAGAAGTGCTAATTCTCGACCGCGAGAGAGTGGTAGCCAAGATGGTTCCCGTAACTGCCACTGACGAAATACGTATCATCCAGCCTGAGCACGATCTGAAGAGTACGATCGCCGCATGGAAGGGGCAGGTCTTTGATGAGGAGGCAGATATTGTCGATCTTCTCACGGCAGATAGAGAGGATCGTTTATGAGTAAAAAAGCGTCCGCTGTTTACTATTTTGATTCATCGGTCCTGCTTCGGTACTCCATCCGTCAGGTTCATGCGATTACCAACATCGAAAAGTATGCCAACGGTGCCTCCTCCAGCGTAATTGCAAGAGTAGAATGTATGCGCGTCTTGGACCGATGGCGACTAACTAGAGAAATCAGCGATGCTAAATTAGCTGAGGCTCGATCGAGATGCCTAAAACTGCTCGGTTCGCTCCGATTAGTGGAATTGGATGCGGCGACACTCGAGTTGGCGAGCCAAACGTTTCCAATTGCGTTGAAGACCCTTGATGCCTTGCACCTTGCAACGGCACTGCGCCTGAAGCAGCAATTTAGCACCGAGATATCAATGATCACTCACGACGAAAAGTTAGCATTAGCGTCAGAAGCGCTTGGGCTAGAGGTTGTCGGGACGTAGTATTTGTAATGGCAACTTCGGGCCACTAACTAATGTGCCTCGCTCTTTGCGGCAAATTTAGTCGCGTTCACTGCCCAGATGGAGAGACAGGCCCTACCTATCCCATGACCTTCGAGGTCCTAACAGACGGGTGATGGCGTTTCGGTAAATGACCATCCGCAAGCAATACGTGGCACAAAGAACGACTAAACAAGCAGAGAAAAAGCCCTACAGTGATGCTCGTGATAACTCGTGGCATTGGCTGCTATCAAAAAATGGAGCGGCAAGGATCAGTATTGTTTTTTTACTTGCTTTCCTACAGACGGGATTGGTGCGACTGCTCCAGTAACTTGCCTCGACCTGTTAACATCGAGGACTTCCCGCGTGATCCTCGGGGCCTCCTACTTAGGTTCACCCGGGATATTACGGCGCCTGGCGCCACCCTACAGACCTTGTCCCTCGGCAGCTGCCGGTGCGTACGCAATCGATGGACCGCCTCCCACACCAAGCTTTTGTACCAGACACTAGCTACCGCCAGGTAAAAACAGCCCGGTTTCACGGACTAATTACCGAAAGTTACCCTTTCACCTAAAGTTTTCTGGCACATAGCCGATGCCGAAGGCATAGGGAGTGGACTCCCACCCCCCATGTATAGCTAGGGATTTTAGCCCCTTAGCCGAGGCGCCTATGGTGCGAGCGGTAACCGTCCGAAAATGCATGACCTTTGCGCTAACTCCAGCGATGGCGATCGCTTTATCTTTTTCGGTGGGTTCACTTACCGCAAGTGCACAAGATCGCACGTACCCGCTGAGCTACTCCGGACGACTTACACTCCCAGGCGGCGAGCCCATGCAAGGGCCAGTCGATATCGAGCTTAAGTTTTGGGACGCACCAACAGACGGCGCAGCCTTATCGCGATCGTTTAAAACTAGCGGCGCCACGCTAAACCAAGGCGTGTTTCAGCTACGTATCCCCATGACTGACGCCGAGGTGAGCGAAGTCTTCGGTGACGGCACTAAGACTGTTTATGTCGAAATTATAGCTAGGGATGTAAAGTATCCACGCCAAGAATTTACCTACGTGCCTTTGGCTCTCACAGCTCTGCGTGTGCCCATCGATAACAAAACTCTCAAGTACGGCACTGACGGCAAACTAAAAGTCGAAGTACCGACGCGCCCATCATCTGACTCTGTGCTCATCATCGACGGTCAGGGTAACTTTAACTGGGCGCCATTTACTGCTGCGCAAAATGGATCGGGTAGCACTTTAATTAAAATTACCGCCGGATCGGGACTAAGCGGCGGCACCATCACCAATGCGGGGACTATTAGCCTCGCTCCCACGGGCGTCACTGCCGGTACTTATGCGAGAGCTCAGCTCGTCATCGATAACACCGGCCGAGTGACGAGTGCCGCGAGTGGGACTGCGATCGATCTTGGAAGCGATGTATCAGGCACATTACCAGTAACCAAAGGAGGTACAGGCGCGACATCGCTCGCAGCTAATAGTCTTTTAGTCGGTAACGACAGCGCTGCGATTCAAACAATTGCTCCCAGTGCGGCAGGAAACATACTGACATCCAACGGCACTGCATGGGTGAGCTCTGCTGCTCCGGTGGCAAGTGTATCGACTAATGGATACCTCAGCGCGTCAGACTGGGCAGCTTTTAGCCAGAAGCAAGCTGCTGGTGCCTATCTCACAGGCTTCGGCGGTGATGTGACGTCTTCAGCCTACAGCTCTGGCACTGCTACAACCACATTGGCCAGTGTGGCCATACCCGGCACTGCCACCAAGATTTCCTATGACGCCAAAGGTCGAGTTTTAAGTGGCACTTCATTAACTGACACCGATATCCCGGCTTTAAATGCAGCCATCATCACATCGGGCACTCTCGCGGTGGCACGCGGTGGTACAGGATCGGATCTCAGTACTACTGGTGGCACTGGGCAGTATTTAAAGCAGTCGGCGCAAGGTGGAGCGGTAACGGTTGGGACGATCCCCGCAAGTGATATCACCCAGTCACTAGGCTACACGCCGCTAAATAAAGCTGGCGACACTCTAGGTGGCGCACTAAACGGCGGCAGTTTTGAACTCAGTAATGTCGGTCATATTCAGATGGCCGCAACGAAGACTTTGAGTCTGGGCACCCACGCAACGGATCCAACAGGACTCACCGCTGGCGATATCGGTAAAACCTGGTTTAACTCCACATCTGCTCAGATCAAATACTGGAACGGCTCTGCAGCTGTCGCTCTAGGTGTCGCAGGATCGGGACTGAGCTCCCTCAACGGGCAGACGGGTAATACGCAAAGTTTTCCAACGCCAGGCACCACGGGGACGAGTCCCAATTGGGTGTTTAGCGCCGATACGCATACGCTGAATATACCCCTGGCATCGAGCGCGAGTGTCACGGCAGGGCTCCTGTCCAACTCCGATTACACAGCGTTTTCGAATAAAGTGAGCGGTGTCACTCAGGGCAGTGGAATCGCAGTATCATCAGCAAGTGGCACCGCCACGGTTAGCCTAGCCACCACGGGTAATGCGGGTAACTACACCAAAGTAACTACCGACACTTTTGGTCGCGTGACCTCTGGTAACACGCTCACAGATGCTGATTTACCGCCACATAGTGCTGGGCTCATTAACGGGGGCACTCTTAATGTTGTTAATGGTGGTACCGGTGCTTCGACTCTAGCTACGAACAGTGTCATCCTCGGTAACGGTACCGCCCCCTTACAGACTGTAGCACCCGGCACCAGTGGCAACGTCCTTACCTCCAGCGGCACTACGTGGCAAAGCACAGCATTGCCGCCGAGTGTTACGAGTGTATCAGGTACCGCGCCCATCACAGTCACCGGAACCACAGCTCCTGTCGTATCGATGCCCCAGGCCAATGGCAGCACCAATGGTTACCTTAGCTCCACAGACTGGAACACTTTCAGCACCAAACAAGCCTCGGGCAACTACATTGCCCAGCTCGATGGCGACGTAACGCTATCTGGTTACGCAAGTGGCACTGCTACTGCACACTTAGCCAATATATCTCTGGCTGGCACCTCCACTAAAGTCACCTACGATGTCAAAGGCCGCATCACCTCTGGTACTACATTAACCGCCTCTGACATCCCTACACTCACAACCAATCAAATTACAACCTCTCTAGGCTATACCCCACTCAGTCGGAGTGGCGACTCAATGAACGGCGCCTTAAATATGCTTGGCTCGGACATAACAAATGCCGGCAATCTACAGATGGCCGCGTCCAGCGAAGTCCGATTTAGCGAAGCCACAGCTAACGGCTCCAACTACGTCGGGTTCAAAGCCCCCAGCGCCATCGCAGCAGATAAAATATGGATTCTCCCCGACACCGACGGCAGTGCTGGTCAGGTGCTTAAAACCGATGGTGCCGGTAACCTGGGCTGGGTGTCTGCAGCCGTGCTCGCAAACGATATCGCAGCCGTCGAAAATCTAGCGACCACCGGTGGTGTAGAACGTACAGCGACTGACACCTGGTCGACCTACACGCTGACGGCTGCTGGCAAAGCGCTACTCGACGATGCTGATGCGTCGGCGCAACGCACCACTTTAGGCCTAGGATCACTGGCCACGGCAAGTGCCGTAGCGGGTGGCAGCGGAGGTACGATCACTGATGCTTCAATCACTGATGACGATATTGCGAGTGCAGCCAATATCAGCGACGCAAAACTAGCTACGATCTCCACTGCCGGTAAAGTATCGGGCTCCGCCATCACCTCAGGCACGATCGGTGGATCCACGGCTGTAAACACCACGGGTAATCTGATCACAAGCGGCAATATCGGCATCGGCACTACTAACCCCGCAGGTAAACTGGATGTGGCAGGCACCATCTGTCTTAGTGGTGCTAACTGCATTAGCTCGTGGCCTACGGGCAGCGTCACGTCGGTGAGTGCCGGCACAGGTTTAAGCGGTGGCCCCATCACTGGCTCTGGCACCCTTTCACTTGCTAATACGGCTGTGACACCTGGGACATACAATAGAGCCAACATCACAGTCGACGCTCAAGGACGCCTCACCGCGGCGGCTAGCGGTAGTAACGTCTCGCTTTCAACTGAAGTGGCCGGGACACTACCAATCGCTAATGGTGGTACAGGCGCCAATTCGGCTGCAAATGCCTTCAATGCCCTGTCTCCCCTGACAACTATTGGCGATATCCTTTACGGCGGCACCTCAGGTGCTGGGACCCGCCTCGCCGGCAATACGACTACTACCAAACAATTTCTCAGTAGCACCGGCGCCAACGGTGCAGCGACTGCCCCGGCGTGGTCCGCGCTCTCAGCAGTGGACATCCCAGCACACAGCGCGGCACTGATCACGTCAGGCACACTCAGCGTCGCCAATGGTGGTACCGGCGCATCGACTTTGGCGGCAAATAACGTCCTTCTCGGTAATGGCACCGATGCTCCGCTCACTGTGGCGCCAGGTGCCAACGGCAACGTCCTCACATCAAATGGCACAACCTGGGTGAGCTCGACGCCATCGGGCGGTGGGGCGTGGGTATCTTCGGGGTCAAATGTTTATCGCAGTAGCGGTAATGTGGGGATTGGGACTACTACCCCTATTGCCAAACTACAATCTGTAAGCACAGCGAATACAGCTAATGCAGCGGCCTTCTTGTATGGCGACAATTTTGGTACGGCGTTGGGAGTAAATTCCACATCTTCGAGCTACTACGCCCTAAACGTATTGAGTGGTATGAATAATGCTGGTAGTGGCGGAAGCTCGCTGCTTTATGTTCGTGCTGATGGCAACGTCGGGATTGGTACTACAGCGCCTGGGTTTCCTCTGCAAGTCAACGGGGCCACAATTGGTGAGGCAAGAATTCAGGGATCCAGCCATTCAAAGGTGTCCTTTCGAAATACCGCTGCCGGTACTGACCAAAAAGCTTGGCAGATCTACGCAGGTCAGCCAGCTAACCAGTTTGTAATTAGCGCGCTAAATGATGCAGAAAACGGCGATAATATAGCACTTGCCATCAATCGTGGCAGCGGTACTGCGATCACGAGTGTTACCTTTCCCACCGGTAACGTCGGGATAGGGACGACGACGCCAAACAAATCGCTACAATTATCGTCACCAAATACGAACGATACTAGCATCGATTTAACGAACACTTCTGCCAGTGGTCGTGATTGGCAGATCGGGAGTATGGGGTCTACGTCTGGGATAGTCGGTAGTCTAGATTTCTATGATGCGACAGCTCAAGCTCATCGAATGGTGATTAACAGCACTGGCAACGTCGGGATTGGGACGACGGCGCCGACCGAGACTCTGACTGTCGCGGGCAATATCGCCCTTGGTCCTGCAACGAATCAGTATCGCTATGTGTCGGTCGGCGGCGGCAACTCCTTTGGTTACATCTATGGGAGTTTTGCTGGTCTCGGGGATGGCATGCACCTTGGCTACAACGGCTACTACAACGCTGCCGGCAGTTTTGTGTCACGCAATGCCTATGCGAGTTCGCGCCTAAGCCTCATGTACAACCGTATCGAGCTGGCAACCACCAATGACTATAGCGGGACTGTGGCACCACAAACCAGAATGACCATTAGCGACAGTGGCAACGTCGGGATCGGCACCACGGCCCCGTCCGCAAAGCTCCACATCAGTGGCACCGCCGGCAGCGACGGGATCGAGTTTCCAGATGGCACAACGCAAACCAGCGCTGCGCTCGGCCAGGGACAAAACTGGCAGGACGTCACCGGATCGCGGGCTATCAATACGAGCTATCAAAACACCACGGGCCGTCCGATCATGGTTCTGATCTCAACCAACAATAATGCGGGCACCTACTCGTACTATAACCTTAAGGTCTCAATTGATAATTCGACGTGGGTCACCATAGCGGAGATCGATACCTATAGCGGCAATAACTCGCACCCGGTATCCGTCATCATCCCAAGCGGCAATTACTACAAATTTGTTCAGACAAGCGGCTCCAGCACTTCGTACATCAGCCGATGGGCGGAGCTCCGCTAACCGGATACCCGAAAGCCTTGGCTCCAAGAACGATTAGCCGTACCTTTAGCAGCAGAACGGCGAATTGAACACTTCCAAGCAACTACCTATGAGACTCGGTCCAGCGGCAGCTCCCCACCTGCCGGTGTCAGAAAATCTGACACATGACCCACCGATGCCAAGCCCATCGCAGGAAGAAATAGTAGGCTGGGCATTACATGTTCTTATCCACATTTAAGACGGCTGTCCAAGGTAAGCGGCAGTATGTCAAAAAGAGCAGCGTGATTGCCACGCTACTCTTTCATGATCGGATCAAAGATTGTGGACTTTAGCCGTCACGTCGGGA
>VGTI01000070.1 GCA_016874735.1 Deltaproteobacteria bacterium | reverse complement strand
CTTTGAACATGATCCGAGTATCGGTGACGCTGATTCCCTACAGAGGGCAGAAGTCCTATTTTTTGAACAACTAGGCATCAGACGCGGCGACGAGCGCCATATGGTTGTGCCTAGCGAGTCGCTAAGACTCATGTACGGAGATCTAGAGTTCTCGGTCGTCGACTTTTCGCGCTACGGCTTTCGCGCCACGAGTGGATCACTATTTGGGCGACGTAGCGTGCTGACGGTTGAGTTCGTCACAAACAATATAGAGCTCCAGCGTATGCTCGCGGCATACTTCCTCCGCACAGTCGTAGTCGAGGTTAGGTGGAGTCGACAGGAGCAAGGTGCGTTTACACATGGACTTCGGATCGTCGGCAGTAGCACTGCGCAACGTAATTTCCTGTACAGCTTATTTCTTAAAAATTTTAGCCATGAAGACGCATCGCCGCTGCTCAACACGACCCTAGTTGGCTAACCTGAGCAAATCGGCCAGGAGACCTGCTGCCGTTACCTCGCGCCCCGCTCCTGGACCTTGAATCACCAGAGGACTGGCCTCGTAGCGTCGCGAAGTAATGCGGACCAGGTTATCCCCGGCTGGTATACGGGCCAAAGGATGATCCTTCGGTAACACGATAGGAGCAACCCTAGCCTTGCCATCACACGTGATAGTGGACACATAACGGATCACGGCACCGCGGTCATTCGCCGTAGCTACTGACCTTGCGACCTCTTCGTCTAGAGATTCAGACGACGTCAAGAAGTCGGGGACTGAAAGTGCCGCGTACTGGTGCAGAGGTACGCAGCTCTCCAGCGCCACATCATTAAGACTCAAGCTAAAACCTGCAACGCGAGCTAAGATGACCGACTTGCGCGCGACGTCTAGTCCCAATAAATCCACGCGCGGGTCGGGTTCGGTGTAGCCTGCTTGGTGCAAACTCCGGAGCACCTGCGAAAATGTCTCCCCACTGGCGACTCGAGCCAGGAGATGAGACAAAGTCCCTGATAACACGCCTTCAATCTTATAAATGTCATCTCCCGTGCGCACGAGATCAGCGATCACACCAAGTATGGGCAGACCTGCGCCGACGGTAGTTTCACACAGGTAGCTGCCGCCACCCGATTTTTCCGCCCGCTTAATGGCGGCATAGGAGGCATCTCGCGCCATCCCATGCTTATTTGCCGTAATGATCTTAAAACCGCACTGCAACCACTCAGCGTGCAGCGCCGCAACTTCAGGCGATGCCGTCACATCGACGATCACGACATCGCCCACGTGCTGGTGCAGGGAGTAAGTGAGCTTGTCGAAATCTGGGGCCTCGCCCGCACCGGCTAGTGCTGTCTCCCACTCATCGAGACCTAAACTGGAAGTCGCAAGTAACATACTTCTGGAATTGCAGATCGCGCGGAGCTCGAGAGCTCTGCGGCTAGTTGCGGCGAGTCTATGGTGAATCTGACGCCACTGCTCAAGCAGCGCCCGACCAACGCCGCCGGGGCCAATAACCGCAACGGCAACAGGCTGCAGCCGCGGTGCCGTCCATACTCTGGCTACCGGTCTTTGCAGCCAACGTTCAGACTGCAGCGCTACAAGTGTCATGACGATCAGCTCTCTCGTACGCCGGTGTTTTAGAGTTGGAAAGACCCGTGGCCCGAGCTGCGCGCTCAAGCCCGCTCCGTAGATCCTGCAAGAGATCTTCTGTGGCTTCGATACCGACAGAGATACGCAGGAGCGATGCCGTGATACCGGCGCGTGCCTGCGCTTCCGGTGTCATGGACGCATGCGTCATGGACGCTGGATGCGCAATCAGACTCTCGACGCCACCCAGCGATTCCGCTAGCGAAAAACACTTAAGACCGTCGGTGAAGGCCTTAACGGCGGCGAGGCCACCGTGCATCTCAAAGCTGATGATACCGCCAAAGCCGCGTTGCTGTTTTCTGGCCGTCTCGTGACCCGGATGTGAGGCTAAACCTGGGTAATAAACTTTAGCGATTCCCGGTGCCTCAGCGAGAAAAGCAGCGATTGCTCCAGCGTTCTCTTCATGGAGACGAATACGCGCCGGCAGTGTGCGCACGCCGCGCAATGTCAAAAAAGCATCAAAAGGTGCACCCGTAATGCCTAGGCAGTTGGCCCACCACGTGAGTTGCTGGGTGAGCTCAGGAGTCTTGGCGATTACAGCACCACCGACGACATCGCTGTGACCGTTGATGTACTTGGTTGTGGAATGGACAACTAGGTCAGCGCCCAAAGCAAGTGGCTGCTGTAGCGCTGGAGACAAGAAAGTATTGTCGGCCACCAATAATGCTCCGTACTGCCGGCATCGAGCACTGACCGCAGCGATGTCGACGACGCGAAGCAGTGGGTTACTCGGAGTCTCCACGAGCACTAGACCGACGTCGCCCTCCGCGAATGCATGAGCCAGCGCCGCTTGATCACCCTGATCGACAAAGCGCACGCGCGTGCGCCCCTGTTTATCGAGCGCTGCCAGCAACCGATACGTACCACCGTAGCAGTCGTGCGGCGCAATGATGACCTGACCCGCATCGATGAGATGTACGACGGCAGTGAGAGCCGCCATACCCGAACTTGTGACGATGGCACCGTGCCCACCTTCGAGCTCAGCCAGAGTCTCCGCCAACTGATCGCGCGTCGGGTTACCAGAGCGCGTGTAGTCGTACTGACGACGTTCGCCCAAACCTTTGAACGTGAAGTTGGTTGATAGATGCAGCGGCGGAATCACCGCTCCGTGGGAGGTGTCGGTAGCGACAGCGGCACGGACACAGGACGTTGCAGAGAATTGACTCACGTGAGGGGGCTCCTATAAACATCGCAAAAGTTGACCGTAAAATTCTGGTTCTTTGAGAAAAGCATCGTGACCATAGAGCGAATCGAGGACCTTCAGCGCGCAGGGTGCTTTGAAACTTGCAGCTAACTCCTCCACTAAACTAAGCGGCACTAACTGGTCCTGACGGACCGCCGCCAGCGTCGTCGGCACGGTAATCGCTTGCGGGTCCACCGCATGTAAATCGATCGATCGCGAGAGTGTCAGGAAAGCATAGGGATCCATATGCTTCACGTAGTCATCACCGCGCGATTTCAGGTAGCCCCAAACCGGAAAGGAATCCGGATCTCTCGTATCACTGCGGCTGCCACCAAAGCGCTGCGTAAACTCATCCGGCGTGCGATAGGTCGCCATACCGAGTGCCCGCGCAATAGCCAGGCCCTCGTCGCCACGGTTGGAGTCTAGGCCTAGTTGAACAATCTGCCGCTGAATCGTGCGCCATCCAGTTGCCAAAGGCGCACTGCGGTGTGCCGTCACGATGGCCAGGATTTGCCGCACCCTAGTCGGATAAGCTGCGGCAAAAGCCAGCGCCACCATGCCACCGTACGATGCGCCGACAAAGGCGTGAAGCTGCTGCACGCCCAGCAGCGTCAGTAGCTCTGCAGCCACGCGCGCTTGGTCAAAGGTGGTGACGTCGGGAAATGCCGTACGTAAATGCGGTACCGACCGCGGTCCGGTGGTCGCTCCGTTGCCGCCAAGAAAGTCCCACGATAACAGACGATAACGCTCAGTATCGAGAGCCAGGCCTGGACCACAGAGATCTGCCCACCACCCCTTGGGCCCAGTGGTTGCTGACGTCACGTACCGCCCGGCGGAAATACCACCGAGCACCGCAACGACAGGGGCATCACTAGGCCCGACGATTTCGTAGGCTACCTGCACCTCAGCGAGCGCGCCACCGCAGTCAAGCGCGAACGGCCTCTGACCAAGGGTAACGACACCGGCCACGCGCGATCCATCACGTCTGTCTCTGCTGATCCGCCTACTGGCACTCTGCTCTCTCGCCAACTCCGCCATCTCGTCCTCATCGTACGGGACTCAAGATCATGCGGTGACGGGAGTGGGTGCAAGAAACTGGCTGGAGACCATTTCTGCTCATCTTCCGGTTTGCTCTCCACAATATAGTGGGGCTACCGCAGGACTTGGCACCATACGTAAATTGCTCTACGTGGTTGCCCCGGTGTCGTCGGGCCTATCCCTCAACCGGTCTTGATGAACAGCTTTAGGAAACCATGTGGAGGGCTCAGCTGTCAAGACCTAGTCCTTCCGATCGACTGGGCCCTGATCAGGCTCTTAAGCAGACGACAAAAACAAAAAAAATAACAACTGAATCTGGACGGTTACCAGAAATCGCTAATCCACCCAAAACTTCGATCCGAGAGCCTCTATGAGTCAGCTGACCCTGACTCTTTGTAGTGGAGTGGTGATATGGTTTCGGGAACATCGTTAGGAAAATGTTATAGCATGTCTCTCGCATTGGCACTCATCGTGGCAACAGGTTGGGAAGACGCCTACGCATGCGATCCTGTGAAAACACCAAGCGACAGGGCATTTCTCGGCGTGGCAGATCTTAGCTTGGGTGAACCGCAGGAGTTCTCTAACGGACCCGAGGGTTTCCTTTGTCGTCCGATTATTTGGCAGAGCAAGACTCTAGCTTGGGTGCATGCAGTGTTTTTAAACGGCCATCAAGTGTTAGGTACACGCTGTGAGCGCAACGACAGTCAGGCCTTTAACGCCGTTACTGGTGCCATGATTGAGAGCTACGACGCACTCGACTCTCATGAGTCTATTTTGGGGTGGGATGCTTCTAATAAAAAAGTCACGTTTAAAAAAGTCCAGCTTCCGCTGCGGCACCTATTCTCTAACCCTTCCTATTGTGGGCCACTAGTTGCTTACTGGGGCATCCAAAAAGATGGAAAACAAAATATTATTTATGCAGTTGTTTATGACACGGTAACCCAAAAGATACGTGCGAAAGAAGAGGTGGGACGCGCCACCTCTTTCCAGACTGATGCCTCCGGCTATTTGCCACCAGCGGCCTGGTCGAGTGGCGGTGACAAAGTCGACTTCCCGGCGGCAAGTCGCCACCGCACCCTCAACCTGCATGCTGTGACGTTACGTCCGTAAAATTGGCGGGCTTGGATGATCCGAGCTCAAAGTCTTACTCGTCAAATAACCACGTCGAGAGATAACGCTCACCGCAGCTAGGTATGATGACGACGATCATCTTACCCTTATTCTCTGGTCGCTTACCAAGCTGCAAGGCCGCGCTGATCGCTGCACCGGCCGAGATGCCAACGAGGATACCCTCCTCTTTAGCGACACGGCTCGCCCAGTGACCAGCATCTTCATTACTAACGGTAACAACCTCATCGACAACTTTGCGGTCGAGAATATCCGGAACAAAACCAGCGCCGATGCCTTGGATTTTATGTGGTCCCGGTGCGCCACCCGAGAGTACTGGCGAATCCTTGGGCTCGACCGCTACCGCTTTAAAACTTGGCTTCAACTCTTTAAGCGCTGTCGCTGTGCCAGTGATGGTGCCCCCTGTGCCGACGCCAGCTACGAGAAAATCAACCTTGCCGTCGGTGTCTTCCCAAATTTCAAGCGCGGTCGTGCGCTTATGTGCCTCGACGTTGGCGACGTTCTTGAATTGCTGCGGCATGACATAACTAGGATTTTGGGCGAGTAGCTCCTCAGCTTTAGCGATGGCGCCACGCATCCCCTGCTCTCCTGGCGTCAGCACCAGTTCAGCGCCTAGTGCCTTGAGCATCTTGCGACGCTCGATGCTCATCGTCTCCGGCATCGTGAGGATCAGCCGGTAGCCCTTCTGCGCGGCGACGAAAGCCAGCCCGATGCCAGTGTTTCCGCTGGTAGGCTCAACGATTGTGGCGCCAGGCTTAAGCTTACCAGCACGCTCCGCCGCTTCGATCATAGCGGCACCGATCCGGTCCTTCACGCTCGAGAGTGGATTGAAGAACTCAAGCTTGAGCAAGATCTGCGCCGGGACGTCAGCAGCCAATTTACCTAGCCGCACTAGCGGCGTGTTACCGATGGTCTCAATAATGTTGGCGGCAATTTTGGGACGATGCTGACGTTGCATAACTTAAGTCCTCAATATGATGAAGGCGGATGAGGCTACGAAGAGCCTACTGAGGTCAGAGGTCGAGTTTAAATTCATGAGTGTTGTTTGGCAATATCAAGCCATGAGTCTCTACTACAAACTGTGGTCAGATCGCATGAGCCAATGTCTTACTGGCTCAACGATGATGCTCACATGCTGTGTCTGTAATACTTCAGCTTGATCCCATGTGAGGATACGCACATTATCGACCCCGAGTTCTGAAGCGGCTTGATGCAGAGCGCGCAGTTCCCTTTCCCTAGTTTTTTGCTCACTCATGTTCCAGGTCACTTGAATGAGCTCGTGATTCTTGCTGCCTTGGCGTAATAAAAAATCAACCTCAAAACCTTCTGTCGTAACGTAGTAAAATAGGTTTAGTCCGGGGCGAAATGTTCTTCGGACCAATTCGATAAACACCATATTCTCAAGCAGTCGGCCATAATCTGGTGATGTGAAGACCTTTTTGGCAATCAGAAATCCGTTATCAAATACGTACGCTTTGCGATCAAACTTCAATCTTTTACGCGCACCGTAATGAAAACGAGGTAGCTCGGCGAACAAATAAGCTTCGGCACCGTACAACAGAAACTTCTTGACTGTCGGAGCACTAACTCTGGAATTTAAAGCGCGCACTAAACTATCATTGTTGAATCGCGAGCCAATGGCATGGAGTAAAACAGAATAAAGATCATGTAGTTCGCTGACATTACGGATTTTATAGCGTCGGACTACGTCTTTTAGCACGACAGAGTCCCACAGAGTGCCGAGATAAGATCTCTCGTCTGCCCCCCTAACCAAAACTTCGGGAAATCCGCCACGCTGCAAATACCTCATCAGCTCGACATCGTCATCTTCGTGACCGCACCGTAAATATTCTGGATAAGAAAACGGCAAAAGTTCGATCGCAATATGGCGTCCCGTCAGTGCCGAGGCTAGCTCACGACTCAGGAGGTGAGCATTTGAACCAGTAACGATACAGTTACGACCTTCACGATGCAGACGATGGAGAAAAGGCTCCCAATTTTCGAAGTTTTGGATCTCATCAAAGAAAAAATACCTCGCATGTGGATAGGCTTTATCAAGAGCGGCCATAATGTCATCGCCGCTTACATCTTTAGGAAAGCCCTCATCCTCACAGTTGAGGTAGGCGTATGGCTTGCCTTGCAGAACCTGTCTAATCATTGTCGATTTACCGCAGCGGCGCGGACCAAGAACCACCTTAACGAGAGGCGAGTCGAGCTCATGGGAAAGACGCTCGGACCCGTCTCGATGAACAAGCGAGTCGCCCGGACCCCTTTGGGATTCGTTCTTTTGACGTGTAATCAACTGATATATTTGGGTATTCATAGCCCTCGGAACCAGAAGCAGCGTACTTTAGAATAATTCCAGTTATTATAAAGTATAGCGGAATTGGTTTGGAAAATACAGGAACACCTATTTTGATCGCCGCTTATGAATCGAGGCGCTATGCCTCACTCACTCCAGGCGCCCTTTTTAGATCCCATCCCCATCGCGGAAAAAACCAGCCACAAACTGCTGCTGCGTAATGCGGCTATTGGCAGGAACACTCTCGGTCAACCAGACATTGCCACCGATCACACTGCCCGCTCCAACGCTGATGCGCCCTAAGATCGCTGCACCGGCATAGACTGTCACGCGGTCACCGAGGATCGGATGACGCGCCTGTCCCTTGATCAATTGACCTTGGTCATCACGCTTGAACCTTTTGGCTCCTAGCGTCACACCTTGATATAGCGTCACATGACTGCCGATAATAGCGGTCTCACCGATGACCACGCCAGTACCGTGATCAATGAAGAAGTGACTGCCAATTTGTGCCCCAGGGTGAATATCGATACCTGTCATCTGATGGGCATATTCGCTGATCATACGCGGCAGCAGCGGCACACCCCGCTGAAATAACACATGGGCGACGCGATGGGTCGTGATGGCCTTGAATCCTGGATAACTAAAGAGCACCTCGACGGGATCGGCGGTCGCGGGATCATTGCTCAAGGCCGCATCAATATCGGCGCGTAATAGGGGGCCTAGCCCTTGGAGCTCGGTCGCCAGCGCCTCGATGTCGAGCCCCGCGAGAACTACGGGTTCCTCGTGATAAGCTAATCCGACACAGGACAGGAGCATCTTAAGCGCGGGCGCAACTTCGTACTGAAAGACTTTGGTCACGTCGTCTGCAAAAAAAAAGCCATGCGTCACGGTCGCAATGAGTTCAGCGATTCCTTTTGTAAAGTCCGCACCAAGAGTCCGCGCCACCGGTCGCCGCCAAGTTAAATGCATGGACATTGATGCGCGCTCCTCTATCAAACTACTTTAGAGACCCTAAATACTTAGCACCTGACTACAGGTAGCCCAGACCACATCCACACTCAAGTCCCTCATACACTTAAAGTGACCGCGGGGGCAAACCTGAGGACCGTGATCACTGCACGGGCGGCAGTTCATATCAACGCCAACTGTCTGCGACCCTTTAGCCAAAGGACCAAAGCCCATGGCGGGGATGGTCGCACCAAATAGGGCGACGGTGGGTATACCTAAAGCTGATGCATAATGGACCGGAGAACTATCGTTTGCGACTAACAGTTGGGCCCGCGGTAACAAGCGACGCATATCGTCTAGACTGGTCTTACCGACTAAATTGAGAACCTGCGGCACGATGCCAAGTTGCTCCATGATCGCGTCGGCTACGGGAGACTCCGCAGCGCTCCCAATTAATAGGATCTTGGTCGCAGGCAAGGTGGCAAAGCGCGCGATCAATGCGGCAAAATGCTCCGGTAACCACCGCTTGGTCCCCCACACACTACCGGGAGCCACCGCAATGACGGAACCTCGATGCTGGCTCAACTCATGCTGCCATGTGACTCCGTGATCTAACGCAAGTGGCAACAATTTAGGCATGGCACCGCAAATATCCTGGCGCGACACACCGAGTGGCTCGAGCAGTAAAGCTAAGCGCTGCGTTTCATGAAACACTGCCACCCGCGGCACAAGTCGTTTAGCCAGACTAGCAAAGCTGGATTCTTGGTAGGTGATCTCGGGGAGCCCCAAGGTGCGCGCCAGCAACATAGATCTCGTACTACGGTGTGCGCGCAGCAGGACCGCTTGCCGACCAGCGAGAGCTTCCTTGACGCTTTTTTTAACACGGCATATCGCCTGCCAAGAATTGGCCCCGGCCTTGTCAAAGACGTGACAGCTCGTCAACTCGGGCGCGTCGCGTAAAACTTGGGCGCCGACCTTAGTAGTAATGAGATGCTGGCGACGCTGTGGCCAACGCTTCTTGGCTAGGGCCATGGCTCCCGTCGTCAGCACAATGTCGCCGATAAAACTAGTCTGCAACCAGACTAAGTCGGCGTCTTCAGATGCCCAGGAGTTAGCGGGACTCATGGCAGTAGTCATGCTCGATCTTTCAATGGTCAAACTGAATCATCTCGCAGTCGCAGCTTGAATACTAAAGCATCTTCGGCGTTGCTGTAATAGCGCTTTCGTACACCAACGCGCAAAAATCCAAGCCGCTCATATAATTTTATGGCCGCGAGATTGGACGGACGCACCTCGAGCAGAAGATCCTCGAGCTCTGGCTCCAACTGCAATAGATCAATGATTGCTCCGAGCATGTGCGCTCCTACCTGTTGGCCACGATGCTTAGGATCGACATAAATATAAAGGAGATCGGCGCTATATGTGCCGACGTCAAGAAAAGCCACAGCTGCCCACGGTGCCTCGGATGACACGGCAAAAATAAAGCCGCGACAAATGGGGCGCGCCAACATCGCTATGAGAGCATCGAAATCCCAAAAGACCTCCGAACCAGTTTGCCACCGCGCGGCCCACTGCCCGAGGGTAGCCATGTGTGAGGTGTCGCGCTTCAGTGGCCAAATCTTAAGGTGATCTGCATCAACCTTTTTTGCCACCGCCCCCTCCCACTGTTGGACTGATTTCACGGTAGGTGTCCGCGCCAGAAAAAATCCGCAAAGTCGTGCGGCCTCGTAATTCCTGCAGCCACTTGGGTTCCGTGTCTTTCGTCTTGCTCGCATTCGCATTTTTAACGCTGAGGCCCTGCAATTCTTGGCGATTGCGATTCTGCCTGTAGCTCGCTACGCGAAGGATACTATCGAGGGTGCGCGATACGGCGAGATCATCCACACCGAGTCGGTTGAGGGTGTCTTGTAATTTGGTGCCACGCGCCATTTTTTTTCGTAGTGCTCCATTATACTGATCGAGCAACTGGTCTGATGCGGCAAAACTACCTAGCCGCATAGCTTCCTGCAAAATCATCATCTCTTCGCTAAAAACGGTGATGGCTTCGCTCCAGTTTGCTGCGCTGACGATTTGTTGCGCGCCGATTTCTTCAGGACGCAAGCTTTGTTTGATCGTTAGGTAGAGTTCGAGTTGTCGCTGCGAATACGGCATACTGTTAACGGCAATCACTAAGCGATCACCTAAGACATCGCTTGCGATAGCAGATGCTGACATGCATAAGAAGAGCGCAAGACCAAGCAGCCATCGCCCTTTAACGCAAGTAAAATTTTCAAAACTAAGGCGCATACCCGTCATTGTATCCAAATCAATTGCTACAATCCATGCATTCGGTTGGATTAGCAACTTGCCAACGGACAAGTGCTTGACTTCCGAAGGGACCTGCGTAAACCTGTATAGATCGCACCTAAGAGGTATGTTTTTCTCACTGATAATTCGTCGTTATCTTTCGGAGGAGTTTTTATGAACAAGGCGGAACTAATCGAAGCAATCGCCAAAGTCACCTCGTTGACCAAGGCTGACACCGAGCGCACCCTCGATGCTTTCATCGACGTGGTGAGCAAGAACATCAAGAAAAAAGACGGCGGCGTTAAGCTCGTTGGCTTCGGCACCTTTGCTGTTTCCAACCGCAAAGCGCGCGTTGGTCGCAACCCTCAAACTGGCGAAGAGATCCATATCCCAGCACGCAAAGTGCCGGTATTCCGCCCAGGTAAAGAGCTTAAGGACGCTGTCCGCTAAGCTTGACGGTACGTAAAACAAAACCCCTTGGTTGCGACCAAGGGGTTTTGTTTTTTTAGTGAGCAACGTAATTAATCTGAGTAACCGTCACCGCCGTCGTCGAGAAAGTCGACCAGACGAAATTTGGCGAAGTTGGTCGCCGGCACGATCACCATCTCACCATCGCGCTCGTTATCGTCCTCACGAGCGAGCAGGTAATGTCCCTGGTCACCAGCCGAGGCCCCTGGATGGTAGTTCAGCACCACGAACAGCTCTTTATTCTCACGATCAAACACACGAAAAGGCACCATCACGCTCGCCTCCTTTCATTCATCAATCTTTCGAACCGCAATTTTGCGTACTTTAATCTATCGAACTTTACCTGGACCCTCGGACGTCGCCGAGAATCTTATGTCAGGATTCCGCTCCTCTAGTAGGCGCAGGCGCCAAGGCTCGTCCACTAGAATCGTGGGATGGTCATGTTGATCGTAGCAAATCGCCGATCCACTGGCCCGAATGAATTGATCAAGTACCTCAGGTTTCGTCGAACTTATCCACCGCGCTACCGAATACGGTAGACCCTCAAAGCGCACCTGCACGCCGTACTCAGCAAGGATACGGTAGGTCACAACTTCAAACTGCAGCGGACCCACAACACCTAGGTACTGCTCATTGGAATGCGCTGGTCTGAACACCTGTACCGCACCTTCTTCCGACAGCTGATCGAGACCCTTGCTTAGCTGCTTGGACTTGAGTGGGTCACGCAAAACGACGCGGCAGAAATGCTCCGGGGCGAAAACCGGGATACCCGTATAACTTAAAACTTCACCTTCGCTGAGAGAGTCGCCAATCTTGAAGACACCGGGATCATGGATACCGACAATGTCACCAGCAAAGGCCTCATCGACTAAGCTCCGGTCCTGCGCCATGAACTGCGTCGGCCGCCCAAGCCGCATGTCACGACCCAGACGCACGTGGAATGCCTTCATATTGCGCTCAAAGCGCCCCGAACAAATCCGCATAAACGCCACACGGTCCCGGTGAGACGGATCCATGTTAGCCTGAACTTTGAAAATGAAAGCGCTAAATTTCGCCTCAGTCGAGGCAACCTTCCGCTCAACGGCTGCCCGCGGTAGTGGCTCGGGCGCAATATCGATGAGTGCCTCGAGCAAAGTCTGCACCCCGAAATTATTGACCGCACTACCGAAGAACAGCGGTGCCAGTCGCCCCTCAAGATAGGCCTCACGGTCGAAGTCACCCCCCGCACCCGTGAGTAGTTCAATCTCAGCAAGGAGCTGCCGCGTGGCCTCCTCACCTAGTTCAGCAACGACCTCTGGACTGTCTAAAGCCAGGCCTTTAAGCGGCACCGGACGGGCACGGTCGGCATCCTTCTCAAAAATGAGCAGCTGGTTACTGATACGGTGATAGACACCCCTAAAGGAGGGCCCCATGCCGATGGGCCAGGTCACAGCAAAACAGCTGATGCCCAGGACTTTTTCAATTTCATCCATCAGATCGAAGGGATCACGTCCCTCGCGGTCCATCTTGTTGACGAAGGCCATTACCGGCGTCTTGCGGAGTGCACATACCTCGAAAAGTTTCTTGGTCTGGGTCTCGACGCCATTGGCGGCGTCAATCAACATCAGTGCCGAGTCGACTGCCGTCAACGTTCGGTAGGTGTCCTCAGAGAAATCCTGGTGACCAGGAGTGTCGATCAGGTTGATCTCAAATCCTGCGTAAGGAAACTTCATCACCGAGCTAGTTACGGAGATGCCGCGCTGCTTCTCGATCTCCATCCAGTCGGATGTGGCGAACTTTTTCGATCGCTTGGCCTTAACTGTACCCGCCATTTGGATAGCACCACCGTAGAGCAGCAGCTTTTCAGTGAGCGTCGTTTTACCGGCGTCAGGGTGCGAGATAATGGCAAAAGTACGGCGCTTGGCGATTTCTTTTTGTAATTCAATGGACATCAAGGGACCTTAATTAACGACTTGTGCGAGAGGTGAAGTTGAGCGTGGCACCTGCCGGCGCCACCAAGGCAATCTCTGAGCGCTCACCGGCCACCAGATGAAGCGGTGACGCCACGGCAGGCACCAGCGCCGACTGCCCCTGTCCTAGCTGGACCTGATTTGCCTCGACATGACCCTCGAGCATCAGCATCGCACTGTAGCCGTCTTCGATACGCACGTTGAGTTCAGCACCGGCCGGCACAATAACAAGGGCTGTCTTATAGTACGGATTAGCGGGAAACTCACGAACAGAAATGCCCCCGGCAAGATTAAGCACGCGGGGCTCCCTGCGCAGAGTCGCAACAAAGCTCTCGCCCACTTGGTGCTCAGGATCGACCAACGGCAGACTCTCATCCACGTGCAGCGGACGCGCCGCACCACCGGACATATCGAGGCGCCCCTCTCGGTCGTAGCGTCGTCCCCAATCCCACATGCGGTAGGTCTTACCAGCCTGTCCCGTGAGGATGCGCTGCGGCTCAAGTAGCGTCACACCGCCGCCAATGGCATGCGGCACCCCTGGCTCGATCTCAAAATAATCACCGGGCTTTACGGTGACAAAATGCAGTAGATCCTTGGCTGCATCGCCATGGACCAAGGCCTCGCGCAACGCCGCACGACTGACTGGTCGCGAAAATCCTAGGTAAATTCCGGCTCCCGGTGCAGCTTTAAGCACCAGCCAAGACTCCGGCTTACCACACTCACCGTTTTGGAGATGCTGATCACCGTCGCGCGGATGGACCTGTAGCGAGAGCGGCTCAGCCGCATCGAGTAGCTTAACCAATATCTCGCAGGTGGCCCCCGCCTTTGCTAGGGCCGGTGATAATATGGCCTCTGGCCACCGAGCGACGGCATCAAGCAGCGTCATCGGCTCACGCTGGAGTCGCGACGGAAAAGTCGGGTCACACGAAAACTCCCAGGCCTCGCCGATGATCGTACCGGGTGCCGCAAAATCCCGCTTATAATGCGAGGCAATGACGCTACCGCCCCACGGGGTACGCGCCAGCGGGGTAAAATTGTTGGGCTGAAGGGGAACAGGGGCCCGCAACCAGGCGGGCAATTCCGGAAAATTCATCATGTGCCTGCAGAAAAAAGACGATGCTCACAAAGCTCAATGAGCGTGTGGATGACCTTGATGTGTAGCTCCTGAATACGGTCCGAATAGGGGGTCCCACCTGGGGTGCAAATATTGATATCCGCGAGTGGCGCGAGCTTGGAGGGATTTTTACCAGTTAATGCCACCACTTTCATACCGGCCTGGCGCGCAACCGTAGCGGCTGCCAAGATATTAGGGCTGTTGCCAGACGTGCTGATCGCTAGGAGCACATCGCCTCTGCGCCCATGAGCCTCGACAAAGCGCGCGAAGACCGAGTCGTAGCCAAAATCATTAGCGGCACAACTTAAGTGAGCGGGATCACTGATGGCCATAGCAGGCAGCGCCTTACGCTCACGACGAAACTTGCCGGAAAGCTCCTCAGCAAAGTGCATCGCATCACACATGGACCCACCGTTGCCGCAGCTATACACACTGCGTCCCTGCAAAAATGCATCAACGAGCAAGTCACCGGCAGCCGCAATAGCGGCTAGTGTACTCTCATCTTGGCGTAGCTTTGCTAGGGCATCAGCAGCACTGGACATTGCCGCCCGTACGATTTCAATCATCTCTTGCCTCCCCAAGGCAGGAGTTTACACTAGAACCGGACAAGGTGGCAGACACCTTTTAAGCGACTAGAGGACAAAGATGACCAGTCATACGCAGCATCAGACGGCGACCTTAGCTGGTGGATGCTTTTGGGGCGTTGAGGAACTACTCAGGGAGCTGCCCGGCGTTATCAGCACGCGGGTTGGTTATACCGGAGGCCGCACGGCGAACCCTCGTTATGAGGACGTCAAGACCGGCAGTACCGGACACGCCGAAGCTATCGAAATCATTTTTGACCCCAGTCGATTAAGCTATCAGGATTTGCTGCTCTTTTTCTTCCGGCTGCATGATCC
>VGTI01000069.1 GCA_016874735.1 Deltaproteobacteria bacterium | reverse complement strand
GCACACTTTGGCCAGATTCAAAGCAATCCGTGATTATTTTTCAAAAGCATCAAACGCGGCACTCTGCAGAGTGAGACCAGCGCTCGCTCCGCGAGTTGGCTGGCGATGCTTTCCTTACATTGCCGACGTTGCCACTAGCTTTTACTGTCATGATGTCATTGTAACTTGCTGTCTCAGGTCCGCTATTAGTACCCGAGTTAATTCGTATGCGCAGATCGTTGGCGTTACCTACGTCGAGATAAGCCGCCGCAGTACCAGCCGAAATGGCAATATGGTCCCAAATAGCGCCCGACATCGCTGCGATTCTGCCGACGACGTTAAGTTGGCTAAGTGGGTTGGTTGTCCCAATCCCCACATTGCCGCTTGTGACTATCGTGCCAGATGTATTGATCGCCGTTGCACCAGCAATCGTACCTGAAGTAATCGCTGACCCAGACACTTTGCCTGCCGTGCTTATGGTAGCCAACTTACTGTCTGCAATTGCGGCAGATCCTGAGATATCAGCGTTGGTAACAGTACCATCGGTAATTTCGTTACTGCCAACGGCAGATAGCGTCGCGAGTCCACCAAGACCTAGGCTTGTACGGCCGGTAGCTGCGACTAAGCCTGTGGCACCACCGTCCCACTTCAAGCGATCGGTGTATGCAGAGTCCCAGTTTGCGGAGTTGTCAGTAATCGTAGTCCAAGTGTCGGTAGCAGTACGTTTAGCTAGTCCTGTGGTGGCTATTGATTCGACTGCGTTCAGGTCATTTGCTAGGGCCAACGTGATGTTGCCAGAGCTCGTTACAGGGCTGCCACTCGTCACTGTGATCCCTGCGGCCGGTGGCGTGATCCCTACACTGGTGACGGTTCCAGACAGTGGCGTTGCCCATGAAGCTAGGCCATTAGCGTCACTGGTTAGGACTTTTCCAGTGCCAGGAGTACCTCCTGATATTTTTATGGTTCCATTGACGTCAAGTTTTGCGGCAGTCGTCGTGGTGCCGACGCCAATATTGCCACTTACGATCATGCCGTTCGATGGAGCCGTGTTTACTCCAGCGTAAGCACCTACGGATACCCCACCAGCGACGTCTAGCAACGATTGTGGTGTGGTGGTGTTAAATCCTATCCGTCCCACTGTGCCTGTACCGGTGGCAGTGCCCGGTACCAGGATGATGTTACCACCGCTGTGGTTGTTGCTGAGCGGTGACTGTCCGTAAATAAAAACGGATCCGCCTTCACCGTCGATATTAGGCGGTCGCAGGTCAAAATATCCTGCCGGATTGGTGGTGCCTACGCCGATTCTACCGGATGTGCCGGTACCAGTGTGCGTGCCCGTCATTAGGATGATACTGCCGCCGTTATTATTATTGCTACCAGGTGATTGCGCGTAGAGATAAATCGAACCACCAGGACCCCCACCTACGTTAGGTGGGCGAACGTCCAAAATACCACTCGGATTCGCAGTCCCGATCCCAACATTGCCACTCGCAGTCAAAGTCGTAAACGCACCAGAGTTTGGTGTTGTTGATCCAATTGTGCCGGGTGCAGCCCAGTTTGTATTAAACGTAGGGACATTCCAACTCCCATCTGCCTTGAGAAATTTACCAGCTGCCGCGTCACCCGATACCGGTGCCGGCACGACACCCTTAATCCCACCTGATCCCGAGTCGCCAGTCATCGTCGGAAGATCAGCAGCGGCAATCGCACCGACGGTTACGGCTGCGCCCGAGGCGGTTTGTTTCAAATACTGTCCGGTGCCACCAGTTAATAAGAGGCTGGCACCCGTGCCACCGTTACCGATGTTTAGAGCTCCCGTTACAGACGATGACTGCGAAACGTCTAACGCACCGAAACTCGGAGCGCCACCACCGGACGGTACCCGCAACAATGTGTTTGCTGCGCCCGCGGCAGTCGTTGTTGGGGCCGCGCCAGGCCCTCCACCGAGCACAACTCCGTTGGCATTCAGTGCCGTAGACGATGCCATAGAAGTGTTTGAAACGAAGTAGACAAGGCCACCAGATGTTCCAGAGGTCAGTCCGGTACCACCCTTCGGGACGCTGACCGCGGTGGATAAGTTACCGGGACTTAAGTTGGTGAGCGCGCTGCCATCAATTGCTGGTAGTTTTGCCGATGCGTCCAGTTGAACCAGTTTATTAGCAGTGGTGCCAACGTCGGCATTCAGGGTGACAGACCCACTTGTTCCCCCGCCAGTTAGGCCACTTCCTGCGGTGACTCCTGTGATCGAACCCACTGCTGCGCTGGACCAAGTCGCGAGACCATCGGCATCGCTTGTCAGCACTTTACCGACACCTGGCGCGCCGCCTTGGATTTTGATCTGGCCACTGATATCTAGTGCAGTTGCGGGAGCTGTGGTGCCGATGCCGACATTTCCGTTTGCGTCAATGCGCACGCGCTCGGCAGGCGCTGCGCTGTTAGCTGTCGACAGCACCAGGGCCCCTTTGTAGGCAGAATCCGAAGTGTCCGTGATCAGGCCACCGATGCCCGCAACCTCAGTGAGTCCTGATGTGGACCGATTGGCCGCGTAAATCGTCTGTACCCCAGAGTTGTTAGCGGCAGTAGTGTTATTTTGCATGCGCGCGGCCACCTGCAATCCCGGACCCGAAGTTGCCACGTCCAATTTGTAGCCGGGATCTGTCGAAGCGATGCCGATATTTCCCGTCGTTGTTATGCTAGTAAACGCACCAGTACTCGCTGCGGTTGCGCCGATAGCACCTGGGCTAGCCCACGGAATGTCCGTAGCATCAATCGCGCTCCACTGCGGAGCAGTTGCAGCGCTGCCTGTGCCGGTACTGGTCAGGAATTGTTTGACGGCCCCGGTGTTACCCGGGAGGCGACTATCCGCACCATTGGCTCCGCCAATTAGGATGTCACCTGTAGTGGTCAGTGGTGAGAGCGCATCAAAGGCAGTTGCTGCAGTCGTTGCTCCTGTACCACCGTTGGTGATCGCTAGAGTCCCGGTCGTAATTGTCGATGCACTCGGCGTCCCTCCCCCAAGCTGCGCAAGTGATTTGGGAGTCCACTGAACGCCGTCATAACTAAGAACCTGCCCCGTCGTGGGTGTGGTACTAGAAATCGTCTGACTACGTAACGACGTCACTACCGGTGTCTCCCATGACAGCTTGCCTGCTCCGTCCAAGGTCAAAAACGAGCCACCGCCTGGACGGCTTGGTACTATGAGGTTTAGACGTCCGTCGCTGCCAAATTCGATGGTTTTATCATCTACAGGCACCCGCATAGCTAGCGGGACGTAGGTAAACTCCTGCCGCGGATAGGTTCTGCCACCCGCCGTGATTTCCGCATACACCGGTTTCGTTCCATCGCCGAATATCCGGTCCACCTGCGTGCTGACCACAGGTACGCGGAGTTGTAAGACTCCCTGATTGAGAGTGACACCAGTGTAGCTAAAAGTTTCGGCGAGTTGCTCGCCGTCCATCATCGCGTTCCAAAACCGCAAATCAACATCGACTGGCCCATCCAGGGGACTGCCGTTGCTACTTGTCAGGCGGGCGGAGTAGCTAAGCGGAAAGGTGTAGACCTGAGCTTCGGCGGGGAGCGTGGCGCAAAAGAGAACCAATGCAACGGTGAGAAAGGGCCGTGCGTAAAATTTAAAATTGTTTGGTCTACGTCGCAATCAGGTGACCCCATGGACAGAACTCTGACATTCACGGTATTTTCTGTCCCAAATCAACCAACCGAATCTTCGGTCATTGAGCAGAAAACTTGAGCACAAAATGGGGTGCCTAATAATCCGGAATTACTCACCAAAACAACCTGAGTCGCTGCTCTGGCACTGGCTTTAGGCGCTGTCAAAATTGTAGTCATGCTGCGGCTCACGAGTTGGCCGCCAAAATAGGCCGCGGCAAATTGTTTGTAATGTAACAAAAACCTCGCTTTCGGTTCTAAAGTTGCAGGTGTTTAAATCCGATACATGAGAACGTCTGGGATCACGCTTAATAAACTTCCAATCTTTAGCCATTAGAGGTGCATCATGGCGATGAGACGTTTAGCCTGTCTTACCGGTGGACTACTGGCCCTCCTCGGTGGGTGCAAATTTGCAAGCGCCTCGAAGGTCACGCACGATTTTGGGCAAATTGCCAACGCAGGTGATTTGCTGATTGATTGTGACCAAAAGAATAAACCGTCAGCTCCAGCGGACGCGGCGGCATTGCAATATTTGCGGGATCACGTCAAAAAAATTATTGAATCGAATCAGGCCGTACTACCTCCCGGCATCCACCGGCTTTGCACCTTTGTAGATGCGACCTATGACGTCAATGCCTATGCTTCAGGTGACGGTATTGTGGCAATAAACAGGGGACTACTTTGGATCGCCAGCAACGATGCGCAAATTGCTGCCGTGGTGGCCCATGAGATTGCTCATATGGCAAGTCTCCATAGCATCGGTGGCAAGGCCAAGGGTAAAATTGCTGATGACAAAGAGTATCAGGCAACGCGCGAGAAGTTGAGATCGGCGTTTAAAGGGATCACGAACAATAAGGGCGCACAGTTTAATAGCGCTTTCGCGGAACTTGCCGCCACCCTTTCAAATGCCCTTAAGGGCGCCGATGATGGGGAAAAACTGGTCAATCAATACATAAACTTGATCGTCCCGATGGTCGATCGAACCATCATTAAATTCGAGCTTTTTAATTTGAATGAACCCCGTAATATCGCGCATCGGATAGTCACGGAGATGCCTCTTGACGACGCAAATCGTGAAGTCGCGTGGAACTACAAAGAGGACGAAGTCCAGTATAAAGGCTACGAAGATATCGTGCGCATGATGCAGTCACATCGGGTATTGATCGTGGAGAGGATGCAGCAGGCTGACCGCGAAAAATTCGTCAAAGTCGAAGCCAATGCGATGATCGAGTGCGAGAAGTTTTTGACCAGCTCGAAGGAATATAGAAGCCTCTTGCAGAAACTTCGCGAGATAGAGCTAAAATATCTGGGCAAAGACGTGGCACCGAACTGGAAGGAGCAAGACGCCGACGAGAAAGGTCTCGAGCTTTTCATCCGTGCCGGTTACGATCCTCGCGAGTTTGCCAACGTTTTCGATCTGCTTGGTAAGTCTCGCCAGTACAGGGGAGAAGTTCCAGCCAAGATGATTCGCGACATCAAGGGTAGCTCGTCGGCCTCGCCCTTCGTCGCAGCAAGTTGTCACATTGCGGATCGTGTAGACACCAATAAGTGCGAGCGTGGCGATAGTACCCATCCCAACTCCTGCTGGCGCTCGCAGAATGTTTACGACGAACTCGAGAAGCATAAGACGGATTATGCTCCGTTTCTCGGTCGAGCCAAGGCCACGAACGTATTTGGGTCGAAACTTGCTGACCTCCAAGCATATTACTTTAGCGGTACGATGAGCAAAGCAAGTACTTCAGCCGCTAAGGCCGAGGGCGCCTGCGTCGATTTACCCCCGGATCGCGATACGTGCGCTGATAAAAAGTCGTGGGGTCAGTGCAACGAGCCGTGGATGCGTAGCAACCAATGGTGCCGTTGTACCTGTGACTACTAAGAAAATTTGCGGAAGACTACTCTGACGTCGCACCAGTTCCGGTCTTTGTCTTGGTTGTGGTGTCGGGTGTAACCCGCTGATACGTCTACTCATTACAAAAATAATCATCTTTTGTCTAAAGTTTTCCTGCAAAAAAGCCGATAAGCGCGCACAAATCATTGTGCCTCGGTAAATTCTTAGACAATCAACCCTCTAGAGGAGTAGGACGTATGAACCATGCGCTAAACCACTGCGCCTTAGTGTTAGTGCTGTCACAAGGTCTACTTGCTGCTTGCGGCGGCACATCCACCAGGAATGAAAATCTGCGGCACGGTGCTGCCGTTGCGACGCGCTCTCAGACCACCACCAACATAGCCGAACCAACTGAAGAGCAAGTCTATTTAGTTGGTGAGGCTGATCTTGATACCAAAATTGCAGAGTCGGTTGCTAATCCCAAAGCTGTTACTGAGCAAATCATGGCGGCCGCGGCAGCGGCAGGCGAGGCTGTCTACACAGCTACTAAAGAAGTGCCTCAAGGCGCCGGAGACCTCGTTGTAACCTCGGCAGTAGCTGCGCCTCCACCAGCAGTTGGTGCGACGACCGTAGCTAGTGCTGAAGTCGTTGCCAAGGAGGCTGAGAAGCCGGTATTTGATTCCCAAGATAAGATATACAGCAAGATCCATGCGAGATTTCTCGAGAAGCTGAAAAGCCATCCCGGAAGTATGAAACCCGAAGACGTCGATTTCCTTAGCCAGCAGCTGGCCGGTTTTGTTCACCACGGCGCTAACAAAAAGAACAAAGATGCTGCCGCATATTGGAACAAATTTTCGACGCGCGTTCATGAACTAGCCAAGGCTAAGGCTGCGAAAAAGATGGGTCTCCTCCCCATACTCTTTCCACTCGGCGCTTTAGTGGCTGCCATACTCGCCCCTGCAGTCGCCCTGGTTGCAGCGGTTGCGGCGCCCATACTTATTGCGCCGGTTGTGGCGATCCATGCAGCACACAATGTCATTGACCATGTGTTCCGTGTTGTTGGCTAATTTGGCCAGTGCGTTATTACAGGCGCGCGGTTGTCTTTAAGGAGTAAAATCGGTAAATAAGTTCACGATGTAGGTGTGGTAGGCGGCTGTATGCTGGCAGCTCAAGGTGGCTGCCCGTCCCTCATGGTTTCTCGTATAGCGCCGATAATACATCCGGGTGTGGCCAGTTACGCGAACCGGCAGATTTACGACCCGAGAGGACGCATATTAACAACGCTGATTCAAATATTACGGTGCCGCCGCCGGACGCAGGCAGGGTGCGACGCAAAGGCACGGACGCCGTCGAGGCGTGGATCGTCCAGGACCGCTTCGAGGCGAGGACCACCACCGCGCGGATGGGCGTACCGATATGTGGAGTTGCTGCTACTGCGCTATATTTCCTCGCTCCCGGCTCAGTGCGCAGCCTCCTGGTGATGTTTTTTGCAGCAATTTTCGTATTGAGTGCTGTGTGGCTTTTAACAACCTCACGACATACTGTGCCGTCAAAATTTAAAATAGGCTTATTCGCAACCCTCGAACAGTTTATCTTTATGAGCGGACTGGCGTGGATCATGATCACCGGTGCCTATGACACCGATATGACTGTATCTCATCGCTTGATCGGCTGGATTCTTTATACATTCTTTGGTGTTTTTATTTGCGACTACAGTCGCAGTCTACCTTGGGTGGGGATCCTTGGTACTGCGGTACACATTGGTACTGCAATGACGGTCTGGATCCTGGCGGGTCATGAGCATCATTTGGCGGCGTTCATCGTTGTCACTTGCACCGATATTTACACATTGTACGTGAGTTACCGGCGTTGGAGGGAACTGGTCACGCTGGCGGAGCTCAATCTCGATAAATCCCTGCTAGCCGAGCAAAATGAACGCTTGCGGCGTCAGGCGCTTGAGGCCGAGCTCATAGTAGCAAGTCGCATTCAAGCATCACTGGCGCCGCCACCCTCAACGATTAAAACGGCACACCTAACTGTCAATTGTTACCACGAACCCCACGGTATCCTTGGGGGTGACTGGATGGCGACTAGGATATTAGCCAATGGTCAATTAGTGATCGTCGTAGCTGATGTGAGCGGTAAGGGTATACCAGCGGCGATGGTGGTGCAGTCTGTTCAGGCCCTGTGGGCAGCCTCATTGAGTCGCAAAGATTTTTCGCCAATGAAATGGATGACTGAGGTCAATCAGGCATTGATAACTCTTGGTGAGAAAGAGCCGTATACACTGACCATGGGACTCTTGACTATAGATGAGCTTGAGCTGACTTACTACTCAGCCGGTCATGTGCCACTCTATCTCTTTCGCGATACCCCAGCTGAACCAGCAGACGCTATCAAGGTGGTTCACGGCAGCGGCAATATTCTCGGTGTTGCTGCGACACTATCGGTTCGGCCGCAGGTGGTGAGGCTTCCGGTTGATACGTCCTACCGCATTGTACTGGGGAGCGACGGGGTGATCGACACTGGTGTGCGCCGTCACCCCAAGGCGCTTCTAAAACTACTATCAGACGTAGAAAAATTCGGTCGTCATGTGATCAAAGATGTCCCCACGGCTGACGACAAGATCCTGATTGCGATCCGTGGGCAGCCTTTGGTAAGGCACGCTGGGCAAAAGATCCGCAGATTAGGCACCTAAGAGGTGTCGAGAGAAATTTAGCATTAGTCTTAGTGCACCATGTTCGAAGTTCCAAGGCGCAGGTCGCTCGAACCGTCGGCGCTGAGATTGAGCTCGCCCGAGTTGGCTGCAGCTAGGCATACCAGATTTTTTAGGTTGACTGTGCGACGGTTGAGGTCACTACGTAGGAAGCCCGAGGGTTGAGAGGCTTGCGTCGTCCCTCGGGGGATACTCACGTGGACAAAATTCGTGTTCGTCTCAGCTCTGTGGCAGCCACTGCATGTGTTCAGTGCGACGAATTGGTTCTTTTGGCTGCGATCGCTTGGGAACCATAAGCTGCCTGGGTTTAGCGACGATGCGCCGAGGAGCGAGACGGGTGTGGTGCCGTTAAGGAAAGAAGCCGGTAATAGACCATCAGATGTGGTGTAAGCACAGTCGTTGGGTGAAGTTGTGTCCGCTCTGCAGCTAACGTTGGACTTGATCCAGTTGCTGAAGCCGCTGGTCCCTTGGCTGAAACGCTCGTCGGGATTGTTCTTAACCGTGGTGAGCTTAAGTGCCACGGTGCCCCCAGTTCTGACCCGTTGCAGCTCGCGTAGCTCCCAGGGGCTCTGGATGAATTCGTTTGTGCGAACCTGGCTGATGGCGGCCTGTTTAATTTGGCCAGACACTGCGGCATCACGTTTAGTGAATTTGCCAGTCAAAGCAGCGAGAGCTTTCAGGTAGCCAGTCTTATTGGCGAACTGTAGTGCGCCAATCGTCGCCGATGGTTGTACACCGGGCTTAGAGCTGTTGGTATCAACTAGGAACTGTTTCAGCCCTTGCCAGTCCTTTGCCCACTGATTCATGGTCATACCACTGCTGCTGGCACCCCCGATGGGCAGGTTGTATTCAAGGATGATCGTCGCCGCTGATGGGCCGGTGAATCCGAAGATAAAGCGTCCTTCGCCGGCTGTGACCGAAGTTTTGCCTTTTTTTACAATATCGAGCCGATTGGTAATCGCGAGCAGCTTGAACGGCGCTCTTTCTAAACTGAGATAGGCCTTGTCGTCGGTGCCTGTGACCGTCTGCCATGCTGCGGAAATCGTGCGCTTGGTATTGGTTCGAGATGGCGCCACAAAGGTATTTACCGGGCTGCTCACGACAAATTGGTCAAGAAGCGACTTGATGGCAGCGTCTTCTATCGCCAAATCCTTCGGGGTTGTCCCTGGATTTGGATTGAGTTCCAGAATTTCGCGCATCAGGAAAGCGAAGCTAAGTGGTCCGCGCCCCTTAGCGCTAGAGTCGTTAACTACGGCGATGTCGTTAATGAACAGCGATCCCGAGGGCGATACAGTAATGGCATTTAGATTATTCGCATTGCTGCAAGCGGCGCTAGTCAGTGCTAGGCCCGCGAGTTCATCATCAGCTGTAACATCGGCTGATTTTGAGTCTGGCTTAGATCCAGCGAGTTTGATTTTCATTTCGGCTTGCGTGCCACACGAGGCGGAGGCGAGCCCTAGCGTGGAGGCAAATAGACTTACAATTATTTTTTTGTTTAGAAGTTGATTTACGCTGTACACCCTTACTCTCCTTTAAAGCGATAGTTGCGACCGACTGACTGTGTCTCTAAAGGCGCAATCGGCTGCCAACGCAATGCAGGGAGTTAACTTGCTGGGTGCATAACTCTTATCGGCATATTTTGCAAAAACTTGAGGAATAAAAACACAAGTATTACAGCATATTGCAAAATCGTCCTGAGGAAGAGGTGATTGATTTTGCAAATGCTGAGGTAAAAGGGAGGCCAGCTACAGCCCGTCGCTAATTGCCTCAAACTCGTAAATCCGGGAGGCAAATAGTGATGGCCTTAGTTGAGATTTCAGGACATTGAGCCTAATGTAACGCGTCTTAAGGGCTTCGACTGGGTGTTTAGTTACTGCACTTGTGTTGTCTGTGACTAAGACGACTTGGCTCCAATTGGTGGCATCTCCGCTGATTTCGATACTGAAGGCGTCTGTATTGAAATCTTGTGCCTCGCCGCCAGCGCCGGCGTGCTTGACGATGAAAGTGTTTATGGTTTTCTCCCTACCTAAATCCAGAGTTAGGGTAGCCGTCGGATCACCGTGGCCGCACCACTTGCTGCCATCGATGAGGGAGCCATCGACGGCTTTGTCGGCGCTTTCAAATTCACGGCAAGGCGTGACGTTGGAGCCTGCTTTGGCGCCGAGGGCAGCGTTCGGCTCGCTCACGGCAATCGCAGCATTAATGAGATCTACACCGGCCGTGTGACGTGCACTATCTTTACTGTCAAATGGCCCAGCCCACAGGTAGCCAAACCAGCCATCTGCACTGCGATTGGACTGCCATACCTTAGTTAAGTTGTGCAAGATAAACTGGCGATAAGCCTGGAGGGGATTAGCATTGTAAAAATAGGCTAAATAGCGCATGAAGATGCCCTTGAACTGCGGCTGGTCTTTGTTGGCACTACCAGCAGATTCGCCATCGTCGCGGAGGATCCCCTGTTGGTCCACAAGCTTAGTGATGGCAGCTGTCGCTATATTGCTGGCCAAGGTCATGACCTGTTGGTTGCCAGTCACAGCAGCGTAATCCGTAAGGCCGCCAAGGATCACGCCCTGGTTGTAGGTGAACGTTTGACCGACTCCGTGGCACTTATCGTCTAGGCCATCGGCGATCAAGTAGTCGGAGCGAATCATCGTGCTTTTCTCAAACCATCTCCATTCACGCTCAGCCCAAAGTCGATAGTTAGCGCGCTTTTCGTCGGTCTTTGCACGCAATGCCAGGCGGGAGGCTAGGGTGAGGAAAAGCTCGTTAGTGATGGCATTCTTGTACTTATGGTCAATCTTCCACCATACGCCGCCACCGCAGTGATCATCCCAATGGGTCGTTAGGTGGGTAAAGATCGTCTCAGCCATTTCCAGGTACTTAACGTGGTGTGTCAGGTCGTAGGCCTTGATCCAGGTGAGTGCCCACCATGCAGCGTCGTCGTTAAATTCGTTGAGGAACTTGCCCTTAAAATGGCGACTGTAGGTGGTTGCAATCAGCTTGGCATAGTCGCCCGTCCCAGTTAGGCGGGAGTAGTCGATAACGGCCTCAAGGGCATTAGCCGTGTTCCACCAACCTATGTCACTCCAGACACCGCGGACGCTGCCATAGTGCTCCGCCAGTTTGGCAGTGGCCTCTGCACCCATGGCGCGCGCCGTAGGCTGCTCGGTGACCACCGCGGCAGAGGACGATCCGGTATCTTTAGTCGTGCCCAGAGGTCCGGGTGTGCGGCAGCCTAAAAGGAGTAAGAGGGCGATGGGGCGCATCATATAAGCTGGTCCACTTAATTGTTGGTGATTGGGATTTTTCATCTTAATTGCAGATGGTTGCCAATTGCAATCGGAATGGCATGCGCATTTTGGCGAATAGCTAAAACAAGACGGATAGTTGAATCAATTTAGCAACAATTAAGTAGACCAGTTTTAGGGGGGAACCCCTGCAGTCAATTTTGCGCACTTTGGGACGATAAGCCGGAAGAGGGGATATCCAGTGATGGTCTTCGGCTTATTCTTCAGCTTTATAATCTCCGGGCAGGCACTTGCTTTGTCGCCGTTCACGGTGACATCGGCCGAGTCGTTACCACTCGAGATGAGTGCCGTTGATTATGTGATTGATGAGGAGCACAAGCTAACGTTTGACGACGTCCAGAAGTTAGAGCCCTCGATTTGGAAGCTAGCCGCTGATAAGGCCTTCGATGTACCTAACGCGAGTATGTGGTTTCACTTTGTCATCGATTCCAAGGTCAATCACCCCACGCTGATTGAGCACCGCTGGAACCTCCCCATTGACGGGGCGACGCTTTATGTCCGCTCGGGGAAGGGATGGACGCCACTAAAGCCCATGCGTAGCTTTGCCCCGATGTTTGCCGTGGAGCTAGTCCGTGGGCGCCAGGAGTTTTACCTCCATCTGCAGAACTGTCGGACCTTACTGATGAAGAGCCGCCTACTGGTGTCTAGCGCTTACTCCCTCCAGGCCGACCAGTATGCCGGGCGTGATTTCGTCGCCTTGCTCTACGGCGTGACACTTGCCTTAGTCCTACAGAATCTAGGGTGGTTTCTCTTCTATAGACGAGCGTACTTTATCTTTTACGTGACCTATAGTCTCTCGACCTTAGGCATCCTGGCCATAGCGTCCTTTCACCTGCCGAACTTTCATCAGCGACTATGGATAAGCTTGCTGTTTGCCAACGCAGTCTCAGTGTTTTGCTTCATGGTGACGGCGCTGTCGCTCAAGCGATTTACGCCAAAAACGTTCTACGCGATGGTGACTCTGCTCCTGGCGACAGCCATCATGATGGGCGGCGAGATCGCTACCAAGCAGCCTATGCCGTGGTATCTGCCTCAAATTGGACTCTACATTGCTTCCATTGCTGCGGCTGTTACCAGGCAGCGGCAGGGGTATAAACCAGCGACTTTTTTCGTAGCTGGCTGGACGATGCTGACCATTGGTTGTTTTATCAATGCACAGGCCTACACGGGACACGTCCCGCTGCTCCTGCGGTATGCGCTGTACGCTGCATTTGCTGCCGAGAGTGTCTTTTTTGCCTTTGCCGTTGGATTTAAGGCTCGGATCTCTGAGGTCAAGGCCACATCCGAGAATACTCATGCCTTCAAACAAATGCAGAAGGTATTTTATCCTCATCAGATCGATCAGATCCGTGACGGTAGCGAACTCGAGCAAACCATGCCAACCGGGGCCGGTGAGGCCTGTGTGCTGTGCTTCGATATCGTTGGGAGTAGCAAGATCAATCATGAAAAAACCAAGGATTTCTTCCGCGCTGTGTTTCGTCGCTGTAATGAGGCCATGGACCAGAACTACGACCCACTGCGTCTCGTCGCTAGTGGCTACCGCATCAAGGAGATGGGTGATGGCTTTATCTGCAGTGTGGGTTATCCGTTCAGATCACCTAGTGGATCGTTGGCCAACGATGCCTATTATTTGGCGCAAGAATTTGTAACGATCTTTACGGAGGAAGTTGCTAAATTTGACTACCACGAGCCGCTACATTGCTGTATCGGGATCGCTATGGACAGTATCTCCGGTTTCTATCCTGCTGGCGGAACCAAATCCTACGACCTCTTTGGCCGTAGTATCGTCTTGGCAAATCGCTACGAGGCGATGCGTAAAGTTATTTTGCCAGACGGATTACATGCCAATCTCTTGATTCTGCAAGAGCGCGTTTACTTCAGTTTAGATAAGACACTTCGAGGTGGGTTTGTGCAGTACATGCTCCGTGATCATGAGGCTTCAGTGCGCGATGATCCAGCAGCGGACAGGCTGTACTATTTGGAGGTGGGTGCGGCTGAATTGTTGTCGCTGGAAGTGGTAACGCAGTCGGCCTAAATGCCGTCTGATGTGTAGCTAAACAATGCCGCTGGTTGTTGATTCGAGGATTCCTGCCAATTGGATCTTCGCGCTTGATTATGTGGTGCCGGTACCGACGTTGTTACTAACTGCAAGTTCGTTTGCTGAACCTGCGCTGGCAGCTGAGGAGCTAATTACGGTATTACTGTTAACCTTAAAAATGCAAGCAGTCCTGCGCGAAAGCGCCTAAGTAGCCACTCTTTAGTAGTTCACCACACCGATCATCCCACCATAAGTGGTAACGCCGCCAGAGACCGCGGTCCCCCGGAATAGAGTTATACCATTAGGACTTCCTGACTCGAGCCATTGGTAATAATGGTAGCCAACCGTGGGAGTGACCACGAGGTGGGAGCTGAGAGTGCTATCCAAGGTTGGGGATGAGCTGTCAGTCCCCGCACTCGATGTCACGGCGTTGGGGCTGGCGGCGGATGTGGAATCTTCGCCAATAGCTACAGCGATGTAATCGGCAACAGTGCTACGTCCCCATTCTTGCACATGCAGATTCACTAAGGGCCCCAAATCCCCGATCAGTACCTCTACCCGGTTCGTTGTCGAGTTGTTGGCCGGCCGGAGGGTGTGTGAGCCATAGTTCCAGCTGCTCGTGGATTCGATGCGCCGCAAACTCCGCGGCAGCTGGTTCGTGATGTTAAACACAAAGCGCTTCAAAGAGCTGTCCTCGGTGGTGGTAGTGCTGGTGGTTCGGAATGTGCCAAGGTAGCGACGGGTTGGGGCACCGGATTTGATCAAGATGCCATTTTGCCGTGTCAGAGCCGTGGCCCTTGTCGTGTCGTTGGTCCATGCCACCGGAGGATCGAGCAACACAGAACCGCTACTTGCATATGCAAAAATATCGTAGTTTACACCCGCGGTTAGGGTCCCGAGGGGCAAGGCGATCTCGGAAAGGAGTAAATTCTCCAGTTGCTGCCGTCGTAAAGAGCGATCCGATCAGAATTGTATGGCGTGTAATAAATCACAGTGCTACCGGCGACGTCCGCAGCGGTCACCGGCGTCGCCGCGGTTAATGTCAATCGCCCACCCGCCACGCTCGGGTCGATCCAACCTGAATTTTGCGTAGTGCCGTCCGGGAACTTGACGCCACCACTAGTGGATTCGATCACTCCGGTCACGGTGAGCGGACTGGGCGGGGACGTGGTGCCTATCCCGACGTTGCCGAAAAGTCGCTGTGCAAATTCTCAAACAATGTGATAGGTTATAAATAGGTGTTGACTATATATAACCAGTTATAGGATTTCTCCTGAGAATGGAACACACCTTCTCGGCCCATGCGGTCCAGCGGATGATTGAGCGAAGGATTACCCCAAATGAGGTCAATACCGTCATAAGTAGTCCTGATGGCACAATTATTCAGTCCCGCGATAAGACTATTTTTTACAAGCGCCTTCGACATAGAAAAGACAACCTGATCGCAGTCGTGGCGGTTGGTACACCTAGTGAGACAGGTTGGGAGGTGATTACGGTTTTGGTTAACTTTGAGGTGAGAGCATGAAAATTGTCCATCGGGCAGACATAGACTACGTATCAATCGACTTCCGTGATGAAATCGAGGCAAAGTCAACATACGAAAATGGTATCATTGTCCGATTAGACAAGAAGGGTGGTGTGATAGGCATAGACATCACTGACTCATCCAGATTTTTTAGTGGCGAATCTACCTTATCGCTTCAAGATGCGGCACGGTTACTAGGTATCTCCGAATCAACAATGCGAAGGCGTATTCGTGATAAAAAAATCCCGTTCTCAAAGCCAAATGGCAAGGATTACGTTTTCCGTAAGGAAGATATTTTGAAATTAGTATCATGACCATTTGACCTCAAATAGCGGGCCTGGCTTTCGGAGGCTGGAAAAACTGTGTCTTTAGGCGCATTAGTTGATTCTATCTAACTTTTAAGACACCTACCGCCCTTGTGATTTGGTAAGCGGCCTCAACCCAGGAGGCCCCTTATGTCCAACGACCCCGTATCGCCATCCCTAGAGCAACGACTTGATGTCGTGCAC
>VGTI01000068.1 GCA_016874735.1 Deltaproteobacteria bacterium | reverse complement strand
AGCTTTGCCCCTTGGCCGGGCAAGGTGACGGCTTACCACGAGCCAGGCGGTCCAGGTGTGCGTATCGACGGCATGGTTTACTCCGGCTATACGGTGCCGAGCCAGTACGACTCTATGATCGCCAAGCTGATCACCCATGGTCGCGACCGCAACGAGTGTATGGAGCGGATGCGCCGCGCCCTAGCCGAGATGAAGGTCGACGGCATCCGTACCAATATCGCGTTTCACGAGCGTTTGCTCGCCAACGAGCAATTTAAACAAGGCGCGGTGCACACCAAGTTTCTCGAGACTTTCGGCAAGAAAGACTAAGGCTTTAACTGATCCACTTAATTGTTGGTGACGGTTAAGAACCCCCAGTATTGACTCATGAAATACTGAATTTGCCCTGAGACTACCGATAGCGCTATCTAAAGCACTGAGATAAATACGAAATTTATCATCCCCCAACAATTAAGTGGATCAGTTTGTCAGGGAAACACCGATAGGGGCTCCGGCAGCTTGACGTTGCTCACGAGGATCTTCACGGCATTGTTGGCACTATCGACAGCACCGTTGATGTAGCTGGCGTATTCGGTGCTGCAGTGCTCGCCGGCAAAGAGCAGGCGGCCAGTGAGCTCAGGTTCGCCAGCCGAGCCGTGGATCGTGGTGTAATGGCCAGGCTTAGGACAGGTGTACGATCCAAGAGCGAAGGGGTAGGAGTTCCAATGCTGGAAGACCTTGTTACCGTCGTATTCCTTGGCTGACCCAAGGAAGATAGCATCGAGATCAGAAAGGGCTGTCCGGTCCTGATCGACCTTCTGCTCTGCACCCCGCTTGCCGCTGAGGTAATTAACGATGATCCCGGACTTGCCGGGTTGGGCGCAGGCGGAATCCCAGAAGCACTCACTGACAAAATCCGTATAAACGCTGCCGATCGCCTTGCGCTCGCCGGTGCGCCAGGGGCGAGACTTAAATCCGAGCATCAGCTTGGAGTTGGTGCCGTAGCCCCAATCGGCAATGGCAGCCTTTTTAACGGGAGATAGGTCAACCCCTTTCATATCAACTTGACGCAGCGTGCTAAACGGTAAGGTCATAATCACGCGATCAGCTGCCACATCGATCGTGCGGCCACCACCTTGGTCAAATACCAGAGTCATATGGGATCCATGATCGCGCAGGGCGACGAGGCGATGACCGAGGTTGGTAGGAATGGTACCTTTAATTGCGGCGCTTAGCGCACCAGTTAGCTGCCCGTTGCCGCCTTTAATGCGTTTAGACTCGTCACTGCTGCCGTAGACTTGGAATCCATCCTCGGTGCTTGGGTTGATCAGCGTCAGCAGATTGATCGCTGATTGTTTATCGATATCAGCGCCGCACATGCCCATATAGGTACAGTCGATCAGGTCTTTGAGCCACTTGTCGGCATCAACACCTCCTAAATATTGGGCGATACTAGTCCGGTCCAGACGCTGTACCTGGGGATTTTGGCTGATGCGACTGCTGTAGGTCGGGACCACGGCGCTGTCACTGAGGCGCAGGATCTGAATGTCGCGAATGATCGCTTTGGCCAAAGGTTCGAATGCGGCGATGATCTCCTTCTCGCTGCGCACCTTGCCGCCGAAGAGAAAAAGCTCACGTGTCAATTTGGGGTCGTCGATCACATCCTGGATCTCAAGGCCCAGTTCCTCACTGAGCGCAATGAGGTCTGAATGGACGCTGTCGATGAGCTCACCGCCGCGCTCGCAGAACATGCCCTCGGCATTGAATTTCTCCTGGGTCCAAACACGACCACCGAGACGGTCGCTCCCCTCATAGAGGGAGGCCTTAAGTCCAACTTGGCGCAGGCGGTAAGCAGCGGTGAGTCCGGCGATACCACCACCGACGATGACGATGCGCCCAGCCTCTTTGACATCAGCACTGCTGAGTCTGCCGTCACGCCCACTGGTGCGGCAGCCGGCCAGTAGGGCAGTACCACCAATAACGCCGAGGCCTGCACCGCGCACAAAGCTGCGACGGTTTGGTGTCCAAGCACTGCGATGTGCATCCGCACTTGGCAATCCGACAGTACCCAAGATCGCGTCGATTTGATCCCAGTTGAGACGACCTTGAGCTCTAGCGACTGCGAGCCCAAGCAAGCGATTAGTACGACGACCGAGTACAGTACGCGCCATGTTTGTCTACCCCTTCGTGAGCAAATACACATGTAACAGTGTAGCCGATCACGGTCGCGCTTGAGAACTAGCGCCCGGGTCTTACTCTGGGTAGAGAGACCGCGGTAATCGCCGTTACTACTAGGGCTGCGCCGAGTAATTGTCCAAGATTTAGGGCTGAACCTAACCAGATCCAGTTTAGGATGACAGCGACAAGCGGAAAACTTAATTCGCACAGGGTCGCCACCGAGGCTGGCGTCGTCTTTAGTCCGCGGTAATAGATGAGCATCGGCAGCAGTCCCGAGAGATAGGCCATGCCAGCAAAGGCACGCGCGTCGGCCCAGCCGAGACTCCCGAGTTTAGCGACCTCTGCCGTGGCATCGGGCGTGAATACGGCGAGGGCGCCGATAACGCAGGCACTACCAAGGATAAAGCGCGCCGCAGTGACGGCCGGAAAACTGAGGTCTCTTAGGGCTAATCTGCCGAACACCGTGCATGCGCCCCACGTCGCCGCAGCCAAGACTGCGTAGCCGACAACAGTTAGGTCCTCGGCGGCCAAACGCTCCCAGTCAGCTGATAGTCCGAAGGATAGTAGGTATGCACCGCCGATACCGAGTAGGGCTAGCCACCCAAAGTGACGCGGCAGTGACTCCTTCAAGATCACTCGCGCCAAAACGAGGGCAAAGCAAGGCTGCAACTTCTGAATCAGCACGGGCACTGAATAATTGCTGGCGCGGCTGAAAGCTAGGGTAAAGGCCACCGTTGCGGCTACTGAACCGCCACCGCCGATGATCGCCAAACTAAGCCACTGCCTCCCGTTTAGACGCGTGAGTTCCGCGCGGTGACGGTAGCCAATCAGGACGGCCACCGGCAGCAGCAGGAGGTGGTTCATCAGGACCACCACCAGTGCTGGATAGGAATGTGCGACACCGGACCGAAAGAGCGAATCGGTAGCCCACAGCGCTGCCCCAAGGGCTACCAGGATTGGACCGTGCGACTTCCTATTACTTATGTGAGTCTCCGGGCTCAGGTTTACTCGTCAGCACCTGCTGCACTTCGCGGACGGCAGCGAGCACACGAGCGTCACCAGTTAGTTTAGCCTTTGCAGCCTCAGCCGCAAGACTTGACACGGCGGCGTCGAATTCTGGCATCACCCCACGGTAGGAGAGCAGAGCCTGAGCCGCAGCCAGACGCTCGTCTCGTTCGAGACCCATCTGGTCCCCTGAACGCTCTAGGCCAACCGTGAGGCCCGCAGTCAGAAGACGAACGGCGAGTTCTTCAAAATTGGAGAGTTCACCGCCAGCCTCGAGACTCAGCGCGAAGAGATTCTTGGCATCGTACTTCAGACCTGGGTACACCGATGCTCGTAGTTTCGAGAGTGCCGCTACAATTTTGTTGTTTAGGGCTGTCTCAAACGCCATCTTAGCTTTGTGGCCATTAGCCCTGGATACTGCGGCAGACTTAGCTTTGGTGGCCGCAGGACTAACGACTTCTTCAACAGCGGCACCAATTTCAGCGATGGCCGCTGCTGGTTCATTCGGTAAGGAACGCCATGCCATGGCGCTGCGTAAGATGTCGGCGTAGGTGCGGCGGAACTCAGCTTCGTCGTCCACCTTCGCGGCGTCGCCCCAAACGCGTAGCGCTTTCGTGTTGTTGGTCAGGTTGGTGCGCAGTGACTGCGCCCCAGCGCTGATGTAGTAGCTGACTAGATCACCCACTTTTTGGCCAAGCTTGACGGCATCGGCAACAACGCTAGTCGAATCGCCATCTGACTCATTGGCAACAATAGCCGCAAACTTGCCCGCTACCGGTGCGCGCAGAGCACGGATTGCTTCGGCTAGAGTTTTGGTCTCGATCCCACGAGCGCCTTTTTCTGCGATCACGTTATTGTAGTAGTTTTGCAGCGCCAAGATCGGGCTCAACTCGGAGTCGTAACGAAGACAGAGAGGATCGACGCCACCCTGGGTTGCATCGGCCTCGTCGTCGTCACAGGCCGGGATCACCGGGTCAGTGCTTTTGACGTCTTTGCCGTCATTGTAGAGCTGGCTGATAAACTGACGGTCGTACTCGAGGATCGGGCCGGCCGTGCCGCCAATCTGCTCAAAAAGGCCTTGCTCGTTCTGGAAGTAGTTGTAGTCCATGATGGACCAAGTCACTGGATTCGACTCGCTAGGACTGGTCGTAGCATTAAAGGCGAGTGAGCCCTTGAAGTTGTGGGCCATACCCAAGGCATGACCGACTTCGTGGAATAGAGTCGCAATCATCAGGCGGCGCGCAAATTCATCAACACTGGCCGGTACCGGCACCGATGCGGCGTCTGAAGCTGCCACGATCTCCGTCCAGTCGCCATTGGCCGCCATGGCGACCGCATCGTCAGCAAGGCGCACACAGCTGAGGACGCGGCGATCGCGGCCAAAAAGCGTCTCCGGAGCCTTCGGTGCGATCGCAGCACGAGCAACCGCCTCACTTGGCGTTTGCTCCGGCTCGCCAACGCGCTGCTTCCAGAGGCCTAGGCCAATATTGTACCAAGCATACGGCATATAGATGAGGCTGTGACTTTGCAGTCCGGTCATCGGATCCACCGCCTGGCTCTCGTAAGCGGCACCGGCTTCCGCAACAGAGTCGAAATTGATCACGTTGTAACGCGGATCGCCAAGCTTTACGCCGGCCGGTAACCGACCTAGGAAGCGCATGACGTCGCGGCCCTGCTGCGGATTGAAGTAACGATTCCACCCCTCAACACCGCTCTTGAAGATAGGCATGAGTTCGTCGGGAGCGTTAGGCGTCACGTACCAGTCAATCGTCTTGCCGTTGCTGATATCAAATCGCTCGGCATAGGTAGTCTGAGCCCTGACCGGTACGCCGTTTTTGGTGCTCTTCACGACGTAAACAGATTCGGTATCAAGGAAGCGATAACGCTCTGCCAAGGGTTCCTCGGAACCCACGGATTGCAGCGGCTTGTAGCCGTCAGGCGCCAGGTTGCTGCGCGGGAAAACGGACTCCAGGTACGTCTGGATGCTACCGTCTTTAAGCTGAAGCGCCGTCTCCTGCAGCAGGTAGTCACCATCAGCCACGAACTCAAGAGACCGGAGCCAAGTTTGCTTTGGTAGATCCGCACCCTTGCCATTCACGGCTTCGTTGACAGCTAGGCCGCTACTGACAAAACTGACCGTCAGGCTGTCGTCAGTCTCGTTGACCACTTTGTACCTGGCGAGCAGCAGCTCAGGGTGGTTGATGTTGCTCTCGAATAGGCGCGTTTGGTCAGCCACGAGTTGCAGTTCCTCGCCGATTTGACGGAAGAAGCAAGGGACATGACCCAAGGCCTGCGATTGCGGCAGCAGTGACAGCTTGGAGTCAGACCCCGAGGTGTACTGAAGATCAAATCCGTATAGGAATTCGCGGTCGAATAGACGACTCTTGGTGAACGTAACTAGACCAGACACTGCCTGGGAGGCAGGAGCAGCCTGAAGGTGCGCACTGCGTTCGTCAGCGGCGGCAAACTGAGCCTGGCTGCCACCGTTGGCTGGAGAGATCTCGGGTCTAGTTTCAACCTGCTTGACGGTGACTGAGCCGTCGTCCTTTTTACCGAAAGGCCACTCAACCGCGCCACCCGGGCCACAGGCGGAACCTGCGAAAACAATCGTAAGTGCAAGTTTACTCAGGTATTTGTTGCTCATGTTGACCTCGGTGCAGGGATCTCCAGAGGCCTTCTTTAGCAAATCTTTATCTGGTTGGCTAGCCACCCAGTAGCTGATCTACTTAATTGTTGGTAAAAGGGCCTTTACTCGACGTTATTGGTCGGTTGCCGCGACCTTAAGCAACATAAGGCGCGTTTAGTCAATTAATCTAAACAAATCGGATGGTTGCATCTGGCCACCAACAATTAAGTGGATCAATTTATGGAAGGTGCCCTCAGCTCGATGATCATGGTCGCCATCTCGGAGATGGGCGATAAGACTCAGCTTTTGGCGCTACTCTTGATGCTTCGGTTTCGCCAGCCTTGGGCGATCATGGCTGGGATATTAGTAGCGACCTTGCTGAACCACGGGCTTGCGGCATGGGCCGGTGGTTGGGCGGCGCAGCTGTTGGTGCCAACGACGCTCCGCTACGTGCTGGCGGCGCTCTTTTTTGTTTTCGCCGCGTGGATCCTGATTCCGGATAAGGAGGACGATGCGAGTGCGGGATCAAGGTACGGTGCCTTTTTGACGACCTTGGTGACTTTCTTTCTTGCCGAGATGGGCGATAAGACGCAGTTGGCAACTATCGCACTTGGCGCTCGTTTTCAGGATCCAGTAGTGGTAACCATCGGCACGACGGCGGGCATGCTGATTGCTGACGGTCTGGCGGTGTTTTTTGGCGAAGCATTGACCAAAAAGATTCCTCTCAAATACGTGCGCATTGCTGCCGCGCTATTGTTTGTGGCATTTGGCGTGACCATCCTGATCGGGGATGTTGGCCTATCTTAAGAAAGCGTGACCTTGCATCTTCCTGAACGTGTAACACCATTGCGCTGCTGGATTGCTATCGGCACCGCATTTTTTATCAACGGCCTCGGTTTTTCGACCTGGGCATCGCGAATCCCGACGATCAAAGAGCAGCTCGGCCTCAGTGAGGCCATGCTCGGTAGCGTTTTACTCAGTTTGCCGCTGGGGTCGATATTGGCCAGTTTCATATCGGCGCAGATTGTCACTCGAATCGGCACCAAGAAGAGTCTACCTATAGCCTTACTGGTTAACGGTGCTCTTTACGTTCTGCTTGGCATGGCGCCGAACATCTGGACCCTTGCCGTCGATCTGTTCCTGATCGGAATTTTCAGCAACCTGATCAGCGTTTCGGCAAATACGCAGGCGGTCGGACTTGAGGCAGTGACTTCGCGACAGGTGATGGCATCACTGCATGGGCTTTGGAGCACAGCAGGATTTGTTGGTGCAGCAGTTGGTAGCGTTATGCTCGGGTTAGACATCAGTCCAAGGCTGCATTTTTGTTTGGTCTACCTTGCAACTATCGGTGGTGTGATCCTGACGTATCGCTGGTATTTGGATTCACACGGCGGTCCAAATGCAAAAAAACAGCTTTTTCACAAGCCGACGGCGACGGTGCTTGGACTCGGATTCTTGGCTTTTTCGTCGATGATTTGTGAAGGTGCGATGTTTGACTGGAGTGGGGTTTATTTCCAGACGGTACTCTCAGCACCGCCGTCACAGATTGGGCTTGGTTACGGTGCTTTCATGTGTGCCATGGCATCAACAAGATTTGTCGCCGATCGCCTAACCATCACGTATGGACCCAGACGCGTACTAACAACGTGCGGTTTACTGGTGGCTGCTGGCCTACTTCTGGCAATCGCCAATCCCTCAGTGGCGACCGGTATCACGGGCTTTTTGCTGGTCGGTGCCGGGACCTCGGTAGTAGTCCCACTTGTGTTTAGTCAGGCCGGCAAGGTGACCGACATGCCTCCGAGTGCAGCGATCGCTGCGGCGTCGACTATAGGGGTGATCGGGTTTTTGCTTGGTCCTCCATTAATAGGGTGGATCGCAGCGGCCAGTAGCCTCAGGTGGTCATTTCTTTTGATAGCGGTGCTAGGGCTTGGGATTGCCGCGTTTGGGCGGCGTCAGTTTGCACAAAACTGATCCACTTAATTGTTGGTGGACTGATTTAACCTGCTGAATTTATCACTAATTCGCGCAATTTTTTGATCGAGATTCAATTATTTGAGACAATTGACTGAAATTCTTGCGAAATGTGCCATCTACCCACAATTAAGTGGATCAGCTCAAAGTGGATACCTCGCCAATTTCTACCCCGTATCATTGGTTGACGCGTTAGACCGAGAGGTGGTTTGGCGTCAGGACAGTATTAAGATTTTCGGCAAGTCCAATCTGTTGCCGCGTCTTACGTCGTACTACGGCGACCCTGGAACCGCTTATAAGTACTCTGGGATAATCAACGAGCCTGCGGCGTGGACACCGACGCTTCTGGCGCTTCGTCAGTCATTGCGCGACGCGCTGGGTGCTGACTTCAATGCCGTGCTTATCAATCGCTATGCAGATGGCTCTCAGCATATGGGTTATCACGCCGACGACGAGCCTGAGCTAGGGCCGGAGCCTTTGATCGCCTCCCTGAGTTTTGGAGCGACGCGACGATTTCTCGTTAAATCTTGCGATGGGAGCCATAGGTTTGCTTTGGATCTAGAGGACAGAAGCCTTCTGATCATGGCCGGGAGCTTTCAGCACGACTATCGTCACGCTTTGGCTAAAACAAAACGCCCGGTTGGCCTTCGCATTAACCTAACATTCCGTAGGGTTTTAATCCGCTAGGTCACTTGTTTTTTAGTTCCTTTTCTGCCGCAGCGAGTGTCTGGGCCAGATAAGTACCGCCACCTATCGTAGCAAACACCACCTTGCCTGCGCGGCTTATTACGGCGAGTTCTGGTATCGCGGACACCATCCAGGCAGAGCTGGCCTGATGATCGGACTCTTGAAGAATCGTGAAGTCGGGCTTGGTCGCTTTGACGTAGCTGAGCAGTTCGTCGCGACTCTCGTCCGAGATGGCGACAACAGCTAAGTCTTTGGGGTAGCGCTTGACAAACGCGCTAAGCTCCCGATGCGTGGACCTGCAGGCTGGACACCATGTGGCCCAAAATTCCACAACAACGACGCGCCCCTTGAGCGCTTCCGTGGAGCCTGGTCCTGGGCCCGATATGACTGGCAAATCAAATGGGGGTGCCACCTTGCCAACTAGGCTTTGCTGCAACATGGCAAGCTGGTCGGGGCGCGCTACAAGCTTGATTGTTTTCTTTTCAAGTTTGCCGCCGCGGATAAATGCCACACTCACCGCAGTACCGATACCGTGTGACTGGACGGCCTTGATGAAAGCCTCGGGTGTAGTGACCTGCTGCTCGTCAATAGTTTGAACTAAGTCATCTTTCATGAGGCCCGCCTCTTGGGCAGGCGTACCACTGATGACCTCTTTGATGATCACTCCAGTGGCGGGCGGTGCAACGGTCTCGATCCTCACCCCGAGCCAAGGTTTGGCTTGCTCTGGCTGTGAGCCCGGCCGCGCTGTCGCTACCGAAGACGCGATAAGGATCAGGAAGTACAAAGCGCAGCGCGGCAGCATATTGGGGGTCCTTTGAGATCAGTGGCACGGGGATTTGAAGCTTTCTTGAACTATAATACCGCGTCAGAGCAACTCAGGTCACCCGAAGTATGTTAGCGAGCTCCGATTGTTCAAGGGACCCCACAGACAAAACTTTTGCCCCTAGCTCAAAGTCGGATTAGAAATCAGCATTCAAACTAAACTGTGACCAAGAGAGAGTCCCAATGGCCACTCCCCAATATGCACCCATAACCAAAGACGTCTCCCCCTGGCGCAGTCTCTTGCATCCGAATGTCCTTGTAGCAGCGCTAGGGTATATGGTGGATACCTACGACCTTCTGCTTTTTAGCATTATTCGGCGTCCTAGCCTTGAGGCCCTCGGCTATGCGGGGTCGCAGCTAGTCAGTCACGGGATGCTGCTACTGGATGTGCAGATGATCGGTATGCTACTCGGCGGGCTACTTTGGGGCCTGCTTGGGGATAGGAGAGGGCGCCTCTCGGTCCTTTTTGGTTCGATTCTCCTCTATTCGATAGCTAATATCGCAAATGCTTGGGTGCAGTCGATCGAGGCCTACGCAGTGCTCAGGTTTTTGGCTGGTTTTGGTTTGGCTGGGGAGCTTGGAGCAGCCATCACCCTGGTGAGCGAAGTCTTGCCACGCGAGCATCGCGGTTATGCCACTGGGCTCGTCGCGGCCTCTGGAGCACTAGGTGTCACGTTGGCGGCGCTTGTTGGTGAACTGCTCGATTGGAAGGTCGCCTATATAGTCGGCGGCAGCCTCGGCCTTGTGTTATTGGTGACACGTATTCGGATCGTGGATTCCGGAGTCTTTGCGGCCATGGACGATGCGGCGCCTAATGTCTCTCGTGGTAATTTTTTGATGCTGCTTCACCCGAAGCGCATGAGACGATTTGTCTCCTGCGTATTGGCTGGATCACCGCTTTGGCTGACCGCCGGGATATTGATACCCTTTGCGCCAGAGATAACCGGTGATCTTGGTGTCACGGCAGAGGTCAAAACGACTTACATGACGATCGTCAGCAACATCGGCATTTTATTCGGGGACATGCTTAGCAGTGCACTCAGTCAGCATTTTAGGTCACGGAAAAAGGTGATCTGCGCGTTAATCTTGAGTGCCGCTGGTTTTGTCTTTGCGTTCCTCCTGATACAAAAAGCAGCCCCAGCCGTTTATTACGCGATGATGTTTATGATCGGGGTGTCCGTTGGATTTTGGGCTGTGCTTCTGACGTCAACCACAGAGCAGTTCGGCACCAATCTACGCGTCACTGCCACGACAAATGTACCAAATTTAGTGCGGACTTTAGTCATACCAATGACGCTAGGCATCACCATGATGCAGCCTAGTCTAGGGATGCGTAATGCAACGCTGGTGGTCGCCACCGCAGTTCTAATCCTGGCAGTGATAGGGGCTATGAATCTCGAAGAGACTTTTGGGCGTGATTTGGGATTCACCGAAAACTGAGCCACTTAATTGTTGGTGAGAGATATATAAGTCATCGTGCTTATGGCTCATGTCACTTCTCTCTGCGGATGAGTTGAAGCATAAATCGCTCTTCAAAGTAGGGAGAGAGAACTATGCCTTCTAAGACTGCAGTGCGTCCAGCTTGTCCCATTTGTCCCAAAGATTATCGCTCAGTAATTAAATATGGATTTTTTAAACGTGAGACGGGTCGCATGCCGCGTATTCAGCGTTATTTCTGCAAGCTCTGCCGCTCAGCATTCTCTGCACAAACTGGCGGACTAACTTATCGCGAACGAAAGCCGCACCTCACGCAGTTAGTCATGCGTAGCCTCATGGAATCAGTGTCGCAGCGTGGATGTTCGCGGATGCTCGGCTGTCGACCAGTTACGGTTGCTCGAAAGATGGTGCGACTTGGGGCGAGGGCCGAGTTTCATCTGAAGTCGCGAGCATCTATTGAAATTGCTAATGGAACTGAAACTACTGCTGTGTTTGACGAGATGGAGACGTTTGAACACTCGAAATGTAAGCCTGTATCAATCGCGTTGGCTGTGTCGGCGTCGACTCGACAGGTGATTGCAGTTCACGCTGCGCAAATGCCTGCGAAGGGTATGCTTAAGGACATTGCTCTGAAGAGATATGGGCCGCGCAAGGATCTTCGTCGCGGATCTTTAGAGGCAGTTTTAAGTGAGGTAGTGCGACTCTGTCCGAATCTTGCCATAATTAAATCCGATCAGTGTCCGCGCTATAGACGTGTGGTTAAAAAAAAATTTCCGAAGCCAGTGCTCCATCAGGCATTCAAAGGTCGACGCGGCTGCGTGGTGGGACAGGGTGAGCTTAAGCGCGGTGGACGGGACCCTTTGTTCGCCCTGAATCATACCTGTGCCATGTTTCGCGATCGAATCAAGCGCTTGGCGCGAAGAACCTGGTGTACTACAAAGAAGATCGATCGTCTGAACTGTCTTCTTTACATCTATGCTTGGTGGCACAACCAATCGGTAACTGGAACGAAAAGGCCGTTTCGTATGCGTTAAACGTGGCTGAGATTCGCCAACAATTAAGTGGTTCAGTTTAACGGAGGCAAACAACTCTCGGACTACTACTCGCCTTGTCGAGTTTTCCGGTCTCCCCGCTGCCGATGGTTACATACCAAGCTTTGGTGGTATCGCTGGAGTCGGAGGAGGCGGTCCAGAACTTCGCTTGCATATTAGTGAGAGTGATGAAGCTAGGGCTTTGTTTGGCGGCTATCCCGTTTATGTAGAGTGTCATGAGTTCTTTTTGGGTGGGGAGGCGCCAGGTTCCTGCTGGGTAGCCGCCATAGGTGGAAGAGATACAGGTGTTAACGGCGTTCGCCCAGGTTGCCGTCATAGGGTTTGCGTTATCGGTCGTGCTTGGTGACGTTGCTTCGATTATTCCAGTCACTTTAAGGTCTGTGGAATTCTCCCTGTAAATGCACGTGTCGTCTGTGCCACACGTCACAGCACTTGTGCCGCCGTTGGTGGTTGTGACATCAGTCCAGTTGCTTGCACCGCAGTTGTTATTCGCCCATCCCGTGACTGAGGAACTCGCCAACCCACCACCGTCGTCGATGGTGTCCCAGTGGTCTAGAGTGGAGCCGGAAGTGACTCCGGTTGCCGGAAGGGTTGCGGCTGAGCCGTCGTAGTTAAATGTCGCTGTATTGATGCCGTTGCGGCAATTGGCTTTCAGGCGGCCGGATAGGCCGGCTATCGACTTTCCGATGCGAATATCAGTGTCGGCTACCGTCGCGAGAACAGCAGCTGGGATTTGATTTGATGTGATACAACCGGTCTGTCCATCAGTGCCACAGGTCTGAATCGTTCCAGCAACGCCTGCAATTGTCGTCCCTGCAGCAATTTTAGTCCCATCGAATCGTGACATCTCAGCCGATTTGTAAGCTGCCACAGTGACGCAGCCGGCCAGCCCGTCGGTCCGGCAGGTTCCTGGCACAGCCGAAGATCCACAAGCTCTGGTGCCGGCGAGTTCAAGGCCTTCTGCAGAGTAGTAGCTAGTGCCAGCACACACTTGGGATTCCGCAACCGTCATAATTGGCGGGTCTACCTGGCCGCCGTCGCAAATTAAGTTGATTCTCTTGCTCGTTTCGCTCTGCGTAAGTTGGAGCGCGAATAGTCCCTTTTTAAGATTCTGGGGTAAGCCTATTTTCACCTGAGTCCCACCTGCGACACTGAAGCTTGGTGTGACCTGAGTGTCGCCTGTCGCTATCTTGACTTGCAGTGTTGCGTCAAAATTTGCTCCCGTGACCATAGCATTCGTGCCAGGACTCACAACAACCCGGTCGATGTCGGTGACCTGCATCGTTGGTGGCGTCTCAACGCAAGCCCCGTTCTTAATCTCACCTCTGGGGCAGCTAGTGACTGCTGCTTTGGCGGGGGCGACTTCGCCGGTTTCGAAGCCACCTTTGCAGCCGTTCGCAACGATGAGGGCAGCGACGAGCAATAGAATTGGGTGACGTCGCGTAAACCGCGAGGCGCTCGCTAAACAAATTAATATTCCTAAAATCATCAGATTGGCATTCGGTATAGCCCAATTTCTGGCTAGGGTGAACTTCTGCTTCCCCAGTGATTATCGGTACGATTGCTGGTTTCATTAAGTGTTTAATACTGTAATCAGATCAGCGTGTTAAATTTTTTGCCCCCCTCGGGGGCGAGATTGAAGCTGATCTACTTAATTGTTGGCATGTGACGAAAATGATAAATGTTCTGGATTGTTACGGGCCAGTGTAAGAAGTAGCCATGCGAATCGCGTGATTCATGAACAAATGCTGAGGTTTCCTCGCCTCCACCAACAGTTAAGTGGATCAGTTTGGAGGGGGCACCTTCTTAGCCTCCATGGTGCACGCATACTCTTTGGCGTCTCGGGGAGCCTTGCATTCCAGGTGCTCGACGCCGAAGAGCAAGTAAGGCGCGAATGGCGGTATGATCGGAGCGTGCTCACTAAGGATCGTGAAGAGACGCTCAGCGCGGTCAGCGACTACAGGTAGGTCGCGCGTATCAAAGCCGATGTCGCAGACGAGAGGCATGACGGCCGGAGAGAGCATGCAACCGTTATAGGCCACGCTGCTGATAAGTTCGCTGCTCTGATTGGGCTCACTGGGAACTGGCGAAGCCGCGTCATCCTTGGGCCTGAATGCACACTCGAAGAAGGCATCACCACTGTCCACAACCACGTTGATGCAAAGGAGGCGGCGCACGCTGAGAGTGAGGGCGTCGGCACTTGCCTCAGCACCCGAGTCAGTGAGGATACCAACGATGTCCTTTGCTGCTTCACCCTGGATGGTGATGTGTTCGATGGTGGTGGGGAAGCTGTCTTGGGCCCAAGCAGCAGGAGACGAGACGATGGCAGCGGTTAGTAAAAATTTACGAAACATAGGTCAGTCCTTTAACCGATGGTGGATTTACACACATGATTTGTCGTAAACCCAATCAACAACGAAGTAAACTGGTTTTTTACTAGTGACTGTGATTTGAATGGACCAGATTCCTTGGTGTGAGCGCGATCCGGTCGCATCCTATCTTTTCCCCACATACTTAGTCTTTTGTGCGAGGGAATATGCTGGCTCCTGCTTGGCTGTATCCCAAAACTCTGGGATTGAATTTATATTGCCTCTCCATGCCCCACGCATCAGCGCATGAACTGTATAAGTCGTGCCTTTTGCGGTCGCAGTTTGGTAGGTGTGAGCATGATAGTGGTAGCCTAGGGTCCCGTGGGTGTGGCCACCGTAGGTGTCGAGGCCGGAGCCATAGCCTTCCATGGTTGGATAGAGCTGCTCGTAAATGCCGAACAGGGCAATGCCATCCAAACCAAAACCGATCAGCGGGGGATGCGATTGTCCCTCGTAATCGAGGATATTATACAGACTCAGATCGTTGCTATTCACGCTATGACCATCACCGTGGTAGTGGAGCCCCATCCCTTGCCCGACATGGATGCCATTGCTTGTGATCTCGGCCGCAGAGTGGGCCGTAACCAGCGTATTATTGAGCACGGGGTAGATGATCACGCCATCAACCGCCACACCAATACCCGAGGTACTAGCGTAATTAAAAACATCATTACTCACTTTGCTACCCTCAGCAGAGTTCAGCGTAGCAAGTAGCGCGTTGTCGGTCAGGCTGCTGACGTTGCCATAGTTCTTAAGAGGGATCTTTACCAAGTCTAATTGCAAAGTCGCATCACGCGTGACCTTTTGATCGGCATAGCCTCCCGTGGTGCCATCACCCGGAGGGCGACGCACATCCTGCAGTCGATTCGGCTTATCGGCTATCGAATAGGTCGCAATCACCATAAATGGGTGATGTACCCCTGAGGCATCACTAGCGTTGGTAAAGTAAACATACGGCACTGTATTCATCCCCAAGGTCCCGTTGGCAATGCCATCTGACTTGAGTACGGTTCGCAGGGCCGCCTTGCGAAAGGCGAGGTAGAGCTGCCGTGGATAGCGCAGACTTGCACCCTCTGCAGCAAGGGTGCTTTCAATCGTTAGCAGCATAGTGTCTGCAGCTGTTTCGGTCGCAGTGTTATCACCAGTTGCAGCGACCTGCGCTAGATAGCTGCTATCCATATCCTGTTGGACTTTGCCCTGAGTTCCCTCCATATCGGTCGTTTTGTTGCCGACGTAGTCTTTGATGGATATGTGTCCATTAGTCTGATAGCTGATGCTGTCTGGATTAAAGTCCTTAGGCATTTCGACATCGATGGGGGAAGACTCCAGGGTGATGGCTGTCGCGTCTCCGGCAGAAGCTGTGAGTACAAAGGTGCTACCAGTATCTTTCACATAATAATTTGCGGCGGCGAAAGAGCTGTCGGCCGTGCTGCTATGAGTATAGGTGGTGAGGTCATAACTATAGCGTGCCTTGGCCTGCAGGAGTTTTGAGTTGCTGTCGTACGCAAAGACGACATAGCCACGACTACTGGGGCTCGATGCATTGCCTCGATTATTTGTGAACGAAAGATTGCCGCTCCCATCTGAGTCCAAGGCATATAGGCCATGAAGCTCCGAGTCGATCCGGAACCACGTGGCCTGATTGCTATCGGCTTCCACCTGAAATATCTTCCCCAGCGTATCGGCAAAAGTCGTAAGTGTACTTGAGGCCGCAAGAGCACCGCTGGTGCCAATCTGCAGATAGCGTCCGGCTGCCGACTTGATCATATACCGCTGGCGCGTCGTGAAACTTGTGCTGACAGTCCGTACTGCGGGGGAGTAGGTAAATGCAAGAGTATCGTACCTAGTACACCAGCGCATGTAGTGCCCACCAATACTGTCGTGTCAGACTCAGTTATGTAATCCAAAACATAACGGAGGTGCTGCATGGCTGACAGCAAAAGTCGCGAGACTGTATTGGCGTCT
>VGTI01000067.1 GCA_016874735.1 Deltaproteobacteria bacterium | reverse complement strand
GACTCCCAGGCGTTGCTCTAGTACTACTGCGGCTTGTAAAGGGAGTGTGACAGCGGCTTCGCCGAAATGATCAGAATGCACTGCCGGCTTGCGCCAGAATCGGATGTCGACTTCGTCGGAATACACAGCGGATTGAGGCTGGCCCCTCAAAATGGATTGCAGTGCGGGCTTCAGTAAAAATTTGACGGATATCACTCACACTTTGGTTGAAGTCGATCACTACGTCTTCGGGCTTGGTGATCTCGGTGTCACCCTTGCCAATTGCATGGATAATTGACATGACGGTAGCGTAAGAGCGATTCAGCTGATCACGGATCCTCAGGAACTCGTCCCAGCTTTGTGACCTGGCAGCAAAATCAAAGGCTATCAGAGGGTTCTTCAGATCGTGCGCTAGATTCTGCGAGAGCTGTGCGATCGCTTCATTCTTCTGAGCAGCGATCTCTTGGACATGTCGTTTTTCAATTCGTCGATATGCTGATGCGTAAAGCGGGATACTGACCACGGTAATCAGCGCCCACAGGATGAACCCCTGAGGGACTAATTCAAACGGGTCCCCCTCAAAAAACAAATAACCTGCAACCTCACCACCATCTGGGGCGTACTTTATCGGCTGCCGGATAACGTCCGTCAAAAAATGACTTTGTCCCCTACTCTCCTCCACTGGAACACTGAAAGCTACCTCGCCATCTTTTTTGGTAAAATAGATACGACTAAAATCGGTTTTTGCCGCGAGCGAGGCTATAACCATGGCATTGCGGTATTCGCCTGTCAGAAGCGAATTATGCATGTCTGTGGCAACCTGCCCAGAAATCCGGCGCTTCGTTACGGCAGAAAATACCAACGAGCCAATCAGAATCACGATAAGGGTCGATAGCTGAGTAAAAGCTACCCAACGAATAATCGCGCCCCTTGCACTGCTCTGGCATTTTTGACTCATGCTAGCCACCTATCCTAGCGGATGGGGCTCGTGCATGAGCTCCTCAAACTTAAGATCCAGTCCAGAGAACTGCCTTAATCTTGCCAGATTGACTCTATCTATGGTCGGGTATCCGAAAAAGGCATCCTGCAGCATCGATGATGACGCCTGAACGCTCTCAATCGGGGCATCCGCGATCAGATTTGGCTTTTTGAGCACCGTAATAGTGACACCGGCACTGTCAATATCAATGGTTTGATTAGATTCTGGCGCCAGGGGCTCCGTTGCCAGCAGATGATCCAGTTTACCCAAGCTTTCGAGTGATAATCCAAGAAGCTCATGATGTAAGGGGCCTTTGATGGGTGCTGCGTCAAATTCAGCCTTAGTGATTGCTGGGCGTCCCTTATACCCTGGGCTACACCAGGCTACGGTAGTCCGTAACCACTCGACAACTGCATGTCTTATGGCACTCGCAGGATCTAGGTCACAACCCATGCCTATGTGGACTCCAAAGGGTCTTGGCGCCCGAGAGCCACGGGATACGCAGATATAGGCCTTATAGGGCTTAACTGCAGCCATTTCCGCAATATTAAGATCGACGCCTAGTCGGGCTATGCGCTCAACGATTTCCGCTAAGGGACGGCCACCGATATCGATGTTTCCTAGCTTTATATCGCTTAGTGGATCAATCAGGCCTGTGAAAGGCGTCCGTGTCAGCCAGTGGCAGAAAAAGGCGTCCCGCTCGACTAGTTCACGTTTCGCTCCAGCAGTCGCTTCAGCGATCGTGGTATGTACTGCTAGGCCATTGGAGCTATATACGTTTGCCTGCCGCATGATGGCACGCTCAAGGGCTTCGGCCACAGCCTTGGTGAAAGCCAGGTCCTCGGTCTCGGCCATGCCTCGACCTTCAAAAATTTCTCCATTGACCTTAATGGTGACTATAAAGTCGACCAATGCGGGGCACCACTCGTCCACCCAGGTCAACCGAGTGGCCTGAAGGTCGAGGTCTGCGCATTTCTGCAGAGCCCAAGCACTTAGGGGCGGCGTAGATGCCATAATGCACCTGAGTTAAAGAGTTTAGGCCCGTGGTATTGCCAGGGAGAGCGGACTAAAGTGTAGTAAGCCTGACTCGCGATAGGGACTACCCATGGGTCAGATAGTGCTTTGAAGTGCAAATCCCTGAGGCGAGCTAGACGCTCTTCTTTATCTGTTATTTCAACATAATCACGAACCCATTTTTGACCTGCTGCTTGATCTGAAGGATAGAATACCTTCATGTTCACGGAGTAAGACAGCAGTCCCAGGTCCTCTGTCCACCCGGTATCGGTTGAAATCAAGTAAACATGGGGCTCACCATCGGCCTCACCAAAGACATAGTCAATTGCATCAACACGACAATCTGCCTCGGGTAGACTCGCTTTAAACTTCTCGGCGACGTGTGCCATGGACTTAGGCAGAGCTATCCTAACGCCGGCTCCAGTAGTATCCGGTGAAACTGCCGCGAAAATTCCCCTGAGTTGACTTAACTGCTCTGCGCTTAGCGATCCATCACCGTATGAAGCAAAAAATTGTTCCACCGGGGTATTGATCTTATTTCCGGTCACAATCACTGAACGTGCTGCATCACGAATCGCTTTACCAATGGCTATTCGCCTCGTTGCGCTGAGCTCCTTAAGGCCCCTAGGCGTGAATACGGCGATCAGGCGACCAATATCTAAAGTCGGGACCAAACTTGCACTTGGCACCAGAGTTGATGCATCGCTATATAGATCTGGGCGATCAGATGAGAAATTTATGACTATATCTGTCTTGTCATCAGTAAAAATCTCAAATACCGGTCTGTTATTCTCATCCCTTACTGACTGCTTTGGGTCATATGGTATCAAGTCGATTTCTAGAGGCATTTTATCGGAATGATGCCAGTGGCCTTTATTCGCGACATAGGTCAAGTGTCCCTCTGAATTTTCCTCGATACGATAGGGGCCTGTGGTGTTTCTGAACGATTTAATCTTTAATGACACAGGGTCAATTTGCGATTTCAAAAGAACCACAAAATCCATTGCTGTAAGCATACGCAACAGAAAGTCTTTGCCGCGCAGCGGCTTCAGAATGAGGGTATTACCACTAACCCTGATCCCCTTGCATTCGTCGTCTATAGACTTAAGCTCCACATCGCCACAGAGAAAATCAGCGATAAAACCGTGGGTATTTCTCGCTAGCATAATTAGTCGTTTGAGAGAGAAAGCGGCATCGCCCGCAGTAATTGGCATACCATCTGCGCTGCGATAATCATCACGCATATCTAGGTGAAGTTCATCACCGATCCAGGTGAACGTTTTTGCCGCCCCCGCGCGTATCTGACCATCGACTGACCACTCGACTAAGGGGCTTGCCAAATTTTCAAGATGACCCCAGGTCGTATTGAAGAGAATTTGTGCTGGATCAGATTCCCTTGGGTCATCTGAAATCGCCATTGGCATGCGTAAAGTTGCGACTGGCATCTTTGAAAGACTCCCTTTACGCTCGTGATTCTTTAGAAGGATTGCGCTGACCGATAGAAGACAACCAAGTAGAAGCCCAGTAACTATGACGTTTAAAGGCTTTTGCATGTGGTTATTCAAATTTACATGTTGGTACGGCCGCCACCGAAACAGCTTGTTCCGGTGGTCATTAGTACTGACGAGTCTTCAATCTTTAGTCGACCAAGCTTGGTTAGCTCGCCAGATATATCTGGCACCGGGGTGGTCGCTAAGGGCTTGATAGGGCCATCATTGATGTCACCACAGGCAGATGTGAGACCAATGGCTGAAAGTAAGGTTAGCAGCATCGTTGGCTTTATACGCGGTAGTTTCATATGAACTGCCTCCGGGTTTGCTAGGGATGGCCGAGCACCTGCGAAGTATACTAAAAAATGTTTACAACGTAAAGAAAAATAGGCCATTTCGGCTTGTTTTACACCGAACACGTGAACAAATGCCTATAATTTTCAAGTTTTATTAACTGCGCTCTTTATAGCAACATGTTGGCATGCCACATAGTTTTTAGTTACGGATGCGAGCATTTTTAGGCTGCACGACGCCTATCCAGTCTTGTCGCCACCATTCGCAGCAGGAGCTGTAGCGGAGTACTTTCCACCAACGCCAAACCCAGCATGGTCTCTAAGGTTTTTTGTTCAGAGTCAGTTAGCTGGCTTTCAACGATGAAATCTCGGAGGAGAGTTATAAAAGCCGATTTGGTCGAGGTCGAATTGAGGTCATTAAGCGCCGACTGAAAATTTGGTGATGAGTTACTTTGGCTCTCCGTGACGACTGACAGTGCTTTGGGTTGGGTCTGCGTGTGACTTAAATCGCTTCCTGTCTTGATTTGATCTACCAGCTCCTGTCCCTCCGGAGCAGTTAGACCCTGGCAATGGGGAAGTTTGCTTTCTGTATCGTCACTAGTCTCTAAGTTCTCAGTGCTGTCGGTATCCGCGACTCGGGGGTGAACCTCAGGGATATAACTTTCAGGCGAGCTTGCTTGATCTGAATGACGCACTGATTGAAAGTCCCGGACTGGTGCATGTTTAGCGACTTCGGATGCAAAATAGTCTAAGAAAAGATCGCTATCAATCAGTCCCCCTTTCGACGATTTCACCATGCGCTTGATGCCAGCTTCGAGTGACTGTTGATCAGGCGAGGTCCGGGCAATGTCTTCGATTAGTCCCCTAGCCTTTTCGTCAAACTTTGCCGCGGACTTTTTCAGGTGAGCATAGTGCCAGACAGCGTTGATGGAGGACACTTCGGTTACCAGTAATGGATGTCTCGCAAGGTCTTTTAAACGATTTGTGATGTCTGTGACAGTTGAGGCACTTTCTCTAGCAGCTGCGTAAAATCTAGCGCGTTGTGATTGGGGCACGGGCTGTTTGAAAAGTTGGGTGTAGAGTTTAAAAACACTCAACCAATCATCGTCGTCGGATCGCACGTTTTTTGGCCTCCCATCGGTTGACTCTCCCGATACGTCGCGAAGATGATTTTGTTTATTTAATTTATTTATATTTATTTTACTTATACGTGCACGCGTATGGTCTGAAGTTTTTCTCTCGAGGGGGGAGGAGAAATTTTCCTGAGAGGCCTGGAGAATTTCTTCAGCGTGGTTTTGAGTCATCGGTGCGCTTGGAGCATCTAGTCTTGCTACACTGAAGTTTGCGTCGATGTCGTAGACGACAGTGTTGTTGTCGCGAAGGGAGGTCTTGAGCATCCCGATTGCCGCAAGTTGTGACGCAGCTCTTTTGAGACGCTGGAGGTTAGTTGCTCCCCAGCCGAGATCCACACACATGCGTGCCTGGGTGAATTCACCGGTAAGCGTGATCTGGCCAGCTTGTCCTGCAAGGTGGCGGACAAGATAGACAGCAAGTGCTAACGTGTCGCAGCTGTGCTTCACACCCAGTACCTGGTCGATGACAGCGTTGGGTAGCGCCGTGAAGCCTGTTTTCGTGCCTTTTTTCAGCGGAGATGCTTGCATCGTGAAACCTCGGTTAGGTGTGAAGGGTCTAAACGTGACCACAACAACTCTCGACTGTTTCAATATGCACGTGTTTTAGAAAAGTAAAAAGATAGCCAAAACAGCGATAGGAGCTGATTTAGCTGCAGGAGCTGAATCAGATATAGCAGCTAAAAGTGTGATTATCACTGATTCAGATATTAGTGCTAAAAAAGCACTAGCGCTGTTTTCGCTATCATCTCTTTAGTAGCTACCATAGCTAAATTAGTGCTAGCGCTGAAGTTGTCACCATAGCTGAATTAGCTACTAACGTAATATTTAAAAACATCGATATTTATCGATGTTTTTTTGAGGTTCGTGAGAAGTGAGTATGCTGAGAAAGTAGTAGCTGATGCGGAGACAGTAGCTAATGTAGCTACTGTTTGTTGACGAGTGGATGTGTCGCTCTTTTAGCTACTATAGTCAAAACAGCTACCAACTCATCGCATGGGAAATAGTAGGACATACTCTGGTACTTGCATTGGGTAGAACCAATTTGATTTGTGCGCACTCAGTTATGAGGAGAATGAAGTGAGACAGAGTGCGAAAAAAATCTGGTTGATTGGTGAAGGTGCGCACCGTAGCTGAATTGGCTATCAGCTCTTACTTTGAGTCGCGGTGATTCTTTTTGGATGCAGAAAGAGTGACTATAGCTAAAACAGCTATAGTCTCTAAATTAGTTACCATCGTCTACCTCGAGAAATTGATCATATTAAAGGTATGAACCTCATTTACTCGTGAGCCTTGTTTGAATATTCACTGCCAACTTGAGTGGCGTCATGCGGCGCTTGTTCCGCGGGACAAGGGTTACGCGAGGGGCCTGATATCCCTAAAGATTTTTTCTGTTTAAAGCTTGCAATCAGATGCGAAAGGTTGAAAAATATATAGTGAACATGCGAAAGATATCAACTGCGTGCAGGAGCGAGTTTATGGAAGATGTGAACGTCGATCTGTTTCTTCAGCCTAAGGATCTAGCCGATGCTTTAGGGATCACGGTTCAAGGTGTCCATAAACTCCTGAAAGAGCACCATATTGAATCCACCATGGCAAATCCACGGCAACGTCGGATCTACCCGGCGAGTGTAAGACAGGTGGCTCAGTTGAAGGGGCTTCCCATTCCGTCGGGAGTGGTGGTGGTCCACCTTGTGAAGGGCGGCGTTGGTAAGACGACACTGATCCATGGACTGGCAGCACGGGCCAGTGCCTATGGCTGCCGGACGTTAATGATCGATCTAGATCAACAGGCCAACCTGAGCACTAGTTTTGGGGTGTATTCGCGACCCAAAAAAGATCCATCGCTCCTCGATGTCTACGTCGGGCACATGAACGGCAAGAAGGTTAAGATTCAGGATACCGTGGTGAAGGTCACCGACTTTCTCCATATCATCCCGGCGAACCTGACCCTTGCCAACTTGGACGTCTCGATTGTCCAGGGGACCGAGAACATCGGCAACCTGTTCGAGTCGATGTTCAAGCCGATTCGGAAGGACTACGACCTGATCTTTATCGACTGTCCCCCTTCCCTATCTCGAGTGACATCGGCGGCTCACTGCTATGCCGACAAGATCCTTCTGCCTGTGAATACGGACCGCTTCTCTTTGGACGGCTTGGAGCTTACGCTGGAGCATTTGAGTCTCCTTCAGAAGAAGTTTCGCGCCAAAGCTGAGCTGCATGTCGTAATCAACAAGTTCGACGCCAGACAGAAGCTGGGCTTCGAGGTGATCAACGAGCTGGCTTCCGAGTACCGGGACATGTTGTGTGAGGCTTATATCACCGTCTCTAAGCAGATCGATAACAGCATTGCTGCCAACGAGTGTCTTTGGAATCCGCAGCAGGGTAAGAATGCTGCCCTCGAAGACTTCAACAATCTGTTGATGGAAGTCTTCAATCTCAAAACCTGGAAGGACCAGATGGCTGGCCGGCGTAAGTCGGTTGGCAGCTCTAGCCACTCTCGCAAAAGGGAGGTAGTGGCGCATGGCTAATGCACGGAGGGGGATTTCTGAACTTCTTCGCTCCGGTAAGGGGAAGCGGTTTAGAAGCTCCGGATATGATCTACTTGCCGATGGAGAAGACCTAGTTCGGTCCGATCGTGATGAAGACGACGAGGAGCAGGACGAGCGACCGGCCAAAGGTGCGGCTGCTCGTAAAGGGGCTCAGTCAACGGTCGAGTCCAAGAAGACTGTGGCTAGTAAGTCCACCTCGACCGCCTCTACGGGTAATAAGTCTCGTCATGATGCTGCGCCCTCAAAGCCCCTGGCGCGTGCCGGCGCTTCGTCGCGGGACGATGTGAAAGTGGCGTCTCACCCCTCGAAGCAAATAGTAGCCAAAAAAGGTACCAGCGCTAAATCGACTACGGTCACCGAAAAGGCTATAGTAGCCAAATCAGCTACCGAGACACCCAAGAAGATGGTAGCCAAAGCGGCTACCGTAGCTAAAAAGGATGTGGTAGCTAAAACGGCAACTATATCTGAAACAGCCACTATTGGCCGGAGGGCTGGCAGTACCTCCTCCCCAGAGTCTGTGCGAGAAGAGGTAGTAGCTAAAAAAGATACTGTAGCCAAATCGGATACCGTTAGGTCAGTAAACGCTTGGCTTCCCAGTGGCCACTTAATGGTATCTCAATCAGCTACTATAGCCAATGTGGATACCGTAGCTACGGCAGCTACTATTAGTCGCATTAGCGACGATGATGATGGGATTATTGAAGCCCCTCCTGCTGGGGAAAGCTTGGTAGCTGTTTTAGCTACTGTAGCTAGTTCGGATATAGTGGCCACAACAGCTATAGACAGTGAGAATCAAGCCCTGCATCGTGTTGACGGCGTGGTAGCTGAAAAGGATACTATCGCCGATCAGGGTACTGCTGCCGCTCATCGCTCTGGCCCCACGGTTGCAGAAGGTGACCAAGATCCTCTAAGTGACAGAGAGCACGGCTCCGTGTTCGCTAAGTCTGAGATCTCTGGCATAGTAGCCAAAGCGGCTACTATAGCTAATAAAGCTACTAGCGCTGGTATGCCGCTTAATAGCGAGATGGTAGCCGATGTGGCTACTAGTGCCGTTTCGGCGACTATAGCTGAAACGGATACAGTCGCCGCAAAAGGCGTCCCGTCGGATGAAGCAGTGGTATCCGAAACGGCTACTACCAGCCAGCCTCACTGTGGTAGACAAAACGGATATAGTAGCCAAAGTGGATACTCCTATGTCCCTGGACCGGTCGCCAACCACGTGAGCGAAAAGACGGTAGCTGATTCAGCTACAGTAGCTAAAAGAGATGCAGCTTTAGGGCAGGCAACTGTTTCTGGGATCCAGAGCCCGAGTAGCCAGAGATTGGTAGCCGAATCGGAGATAGTAGCTGAAAAAGCTACCAATCTCGGTGGTCAGCACCCTGGAAATCCGCAGGGCACGGGTGGAGTGAGTCTCCAGGGTGACAGTAGCCAAAATGGATACCATAGCCAAAGCAGCAACCAGTTCAATGGTCATAGTGGTGGCGACAGCCCATTCAGTGGAACTGGCTTACATAATAGAGTGGTAGCTAATTCGGCTATAGTAGCTGAAAGAGATACTGGTTTCCATTCGCCGGAAATGCTCACCGCCAGCCCTAATTTCGCCGGAGGCCCAAGCCAGATAGTAGCTAAATCGGATATAGGCGCCGAATCAGCTACTGCTGGTTTCAGCGACTATCAGGCACAGCGAATGGTGGTAGCTGAAACAGCTACCGTAGCTAATTCGGCTACCCATCGGGGGACGACGGCGAGCTACCAAGGCCATACACCGACTGAACGGGCGCAGCCGGCGCCTACTCAGAGTTCGATCCCGGATCATGGCGTAGTACCCCTACCCTTCTGGGTATTGCGGATGATTCGCCAAGACGAACTGTCGATGCGTGAGATCAGAGTCTTCCTGACTATCTTGGAAGAGTGCCTTGCTTCTGGCACCGGAACGGCTGAGATATCGGCCAATGACCTTATGACCAGAACCCAGATACATCGCACTCACATCTTCAGCTCGGTTAAGGGACTTCTTGAGAAGAACCTTATCGTCAAAGATAAAACTGATGCAGCATCCAAGAATGTTTATCGCCTGAACTTCGATGTGGGTTCTGCCAGGTAGAGCGCCGATACATTTACTCGTGCAAACCTATACGATGACGGAGTCCCGTATGGGTGTGCCCTAATCTGTGCTTACGATGGTGGTCATGCTTTGTGATCAGGATTATTTATCTGTCGGAAGGATGTGATTTCGGTCCGAAATGCTTCATCGTGGCCTGCAAATGAAATCGATGCATAACCATCAAGATATACGGCTGTATCGTGCTTTATTTGAAAACACGCAAAAGCTCTAAACATCTCGTCTTTATCTGGTGTGGTAGGGGAGTGGGAGAGGAGTTTCTGTTTGCGCCTAAATCTGGCGATATCCGGCAATTCACTTTTGATATTGGTTTCTTAGCGTAGTACGATATTGCGTGATGTGTGAAATTCACAGGTTCTTTTTTGGTTCCCAGGTCATCCTGCAAAGGAGTGCTCGTGACTCAGGCCACCAACCTAGGTGCTACCCATAAACCGACAGCACTTAAGCCCGGGCGTAAACTTCTCCGACCGGACGAGAAGCAAGTGCCGGCGGCTCTTTTTGTTTCCGGAACAAAGGAGCTAGCCGCCGCGAGATTGGTTGCTGCTGCCGAGTGGGTCAGGCAACGCCGTTTGCAAATGGGACTCACTCAGTCTGAGGCATCGGAGGATCTTGGTATTCCTCTCCGGCAACTCGCGACATATGAAGCGGTTGCGAACTGGCCGATCGAAGCCAGAGATTTTGTGAAAAAAAATTCAGCGCGCATTCGTGTCTCTGCTTTGACTAGACAGGTTGCCAACAGAAAATGGACTAATAAAGCGAACCTGATGGCTATGCTCCAGAAGCTAGTCGACGGAGCAACTATTCGCAGGCGAGGTGCCAGTAGGGTAGGGGAGAGAGATGCCGATATCCTTGCTCTTGAGGAACGGCTTCGCGAGACGCTCCGCACTAGAGTGAGGGTGGAGACGAACGGGGTGAAGGGGAGGGTGGTGATTTCGTTTCAGAGTGTGGATGAGCTTGAAAGGGTGATGAGGTTATTGGAGGGGTAGCGTTTCGAATTAAAATAGATGCTCATCGAGACAAAAAGCTTTAGCGGTTAAAGGTTATATCGACAGAATCTAAGGTATATGCAACGCCTTAACTCCAGAACTTTGGCACCAATTCCGTCCTGTTCGAAAACTATATCATCATGGGCACTGCGATATAAATTCGAGTGAAAGAACAGTCAAAAGTATGCCAGCTAGTTCTTCCGCTAGCTGGCAAATGCATCTTTTGAGACTGTTAAAAATTCAATTCAAAACTCAATCCCGCTCCAGAACTGGTGCCACTGCCTGTCGACCTTGACATAGCGAAGGGTGCGATAGTTAGATCAAGAGATCTTGAATTGATTGTGTTTGCTCTCTCGTGCCCATTATAAATATTCATTGCTTTTCCGAGGCTCAGTGCCGATTTCGAGGAGAAATATAGAGAACCAGCTAAGCCGCCATAAATAAGTGCGCCAAAGGCAATGTCACGCTCTCGCTGAGGTAGATGCAAGTGCCTAGCATCGGCGACATTTAAAGCGATCGCAGACGCAATTGATCCCCAAAAAAGATATGTTGAGAGCTTCTTTTCACTGAGATATTCGTTAAACCGATTTGCTGCCGCGGGATTAGAGTCAAAAGCATGTGCGGCATCACCAATTCCTGATTCGAAAATATTCTCGCTGTAGATTTTGCCATCTACATTGATACTGTGTTGGCCAAATGCCCATGGCTGAAAATATGCCTTTGGATCGGCATTCACTTCAGCAAGCGCAATAGATGATCCAAGCGAGATCATCATGAAACCTGCGGCCACAATTTTTTGAATGTTTAGTTTGGTTGAGGCTAACATACTAATGACTCCATCTGTTCATAGGTGGCAGCAAAAACTGCCAGTTGTTTGATGTAGTAGGTAGGAGCAAGGAGGGTGCCAAACAGTCAAAGGTCGTAAAAGTTAATCAGAACGGCAACTAATGAGAAACGAGGGTCATGACGGCAAATTTAGAGGGCGGTATCTTTTTGTAGCCACTGGCAATATTTGGTTGCCATACTTTGCGAACTAGAAGATCAGGTCACCTATTTCGAGTACGAACCAAACGCGTATAGATCATTCAAATGTGGGAAGCACACATTCACCTTTGCCCTCTGTTAAAGCGTTGTTAAATTAATTTGCCATCGAGTAGTCATGCAAGTTCCGGAGTATCTATCTTCTGCAAAAGATAGATCCCGATCCGGAAAATCGTGTAACCATCGGCAATGACTTTCAGTCTATTCTTAGATGTTTGATGCTGCTGTTAAGTCGTGGGTATCAAGGATATCTTCGTTCGCGGGAGTCTGGGGTTTGGTGTCTGATGTTACCCATTCAATTACACTTAGGTGGCTGCGATCTGACGTGTGTGGCTTCGATAGTCAATGCCCCTGGCTCGCGCAAAATCGGGTCACATAGTTCAGTGAATTCGGACATCTGCTGTTCTTTGGTTAGTAAGTACTTTCTACTTAAAATTAACCGCAAAACTGAATGCTCTTTGGGAATTTACCGACTCTGGCTGAAACTGGATACTTGGCCGCGTATATGACGTAAGACAAATCATACATCTCGTGACGTTGGCCAGATTTTGATGTAATATTTTCGATGCACATTTTTTAAGATCAAATTCTAGTTTCGGGGTGCTAATGCCTATTAAGTCTGTCACCGATGAAATCGTATTTGGATTCGATCTAGGCACCGGTTCAATGGCGGGCGTCATACGTCAGGGACTGGAAGTGATCTATGCTAAGTCGTTCCATATTAAAGATCCCGAGTTCGCATCTACAAAAAATTCGTCATTAAAGCGAAGAGCTGCTCGCACTCGAATGGCACATCGTGCCAGGGAGTTCTGGTGGAATGAGCAAGCTAAATTTGCGGGTTTGGAAACTCTAAAAGAATTTACCAGGTCACCTCATGGTGACATCAGAGTTGTATCCGTTGATGACCGACTAAAGCGTGAATTTCCTGCAAAGGGTGAAGATGTAGTGTACACGAGCTGTCTCCTCAGGCTGATGCTCGTTGAGGGTAGGGTGAATGAATTAGATTCGTGGCAGATATACAAAGCTGTACATTCGGCCATACAAAAACGTGGCTATGATCGCGATATTCCTTGGAAGAACAGCGAAGATGCTAGGTCGAAGGACAAAGACGAAGACGAAGATTCACGAATTGCATCGTTTTTAGATCACCTAGAAGAACTTGGCATTCCCGAGGCCTACCGGTTGCCTTGCTACTACGAGGCATTTCGCATGGGGCTCTGGAATCCTGATAAAGGGATAACAGGGGTCCGACAGTCGCATTTAGCGGAGCCCGCTGGTATCGAGAGTGATAAGGGGAGTGGGTATACTGCACCGCGCAAAATGGTAATTGCGGAAATTAAAGCTATTCTAGAGTCGATCAAAAAGCGATATCCGAAAATTGATGTCGACTACGTATTGTATGGCCCCGGACGAGAGCAATATGCCTCGATCAAGATTGACAATGAGGTTGGTTTAAAGAGAGGTAAGGCAACCGATTGGCAGGGTCTTCTGGGCCAGAAAATTCCGAGGTTTGACAACAGGGTAATTGGCAAATGTGCATTGATTCCGAGACTTAATACCTGTCGCGCAACTGAGCCTCTTTACCACGAGGTTCACCTACTAATGGCTCTGCATCGGTTTAGTTTTCGAGACTCTGAGGGCGTAGTGCGTCGACTAACCTTTGATGAATTTCAGAAGGTATACAGTAGCCTCAGCGGAAAGAATCCATGTAAAAAAATCCCGATGACCAAAATTCTGGCAAAAATTATGGGCGGGAGGCCAATTCCAGGATCAACGGATCTGCCGGCCGCCAATTCTAGTGGAAGGTCTCGCTTCTCGCGACCGGCTCTCAGGATGATGAAACACGCGCTTCTGACTGGCAAGCCTGCAAGTGATATTTTACGCGAGGTTAGTAAATGGCCAAGTGGGTGCGCCGAAATTTCAATTAAAGATAACCACGACCCTGTCAAAGGTTTAGTTTCTGCCGATCTGAGATGGATCCGGGAGTTGGGTGATACTCCTTGGGAACGCCTATACGTACCTGCTATGCGTCTCATTGAAGGACGTAGTTCGATAGATTCGGCCGAAACTGTGAGGCGTGTCATTGGTGATGTCAATAACCCGGTAGTGCGTCACCGATTGACTCTATTTCACAATTTATTGCGTGAAATGCGAAGAGTTCTGAAGTCCAAGGGTCTTTCAGATCAACCCGATCATATTACTGTTGAGTTGGTACGGGAAGATTTTATGGGTGAAGATGCCAAGAAGCGTCTCCATTCTTGGCAGCGCGCAAATGAGGCGTCTAATAATGAAGCCAAGGCTCAAGTGGCCCAATTTGGTGATGTCGGTAATAATGCGGTCCTTCGTTATAAGCTGGCAAAGCAGCAAAAATTTATCTGTCCTTATACCGGTAAGTCGATTGCTCAGTCTAGTCTTGGGATGTGGGAGATAGACCATATAGTCCCGACCGCGCTTGGTGGACCCGATGCAGTGTGGAATAAAGTATTAGTACATGGGCACGCGAATCTAGAAAAGCGCGACCGGACGCCCTGGCAGTGGATTGGTGGCTTGCGAGACAGATGGGAAGAATTTGAGACTTTAGTCGCAAATATGGACCTACCATCAAAGACAGTTAAACTCATGTTATCCCCAGATGCACAAGACCTGGCTGATCGCTACACGCACCTTGCGGAGACTGCCTGGATTGCCAAACTTTCAGCTGAAGTGATCAGGCGCGAATTCGGATGGAATGATGAATTAGGATCCACTAAAAGGATCCATTTTGCCAGTGGCGGACAGACTGCTCGCGTTAGACGCAAGTATAAGCTTGATCGTATTTTGTCTCCTGAAGGCACTGACGATAAAAATCGTTCTGATATTAGGCACCACATGCTGGATGCACTTGTAATTACGTTTTTGCGAGATTGGGATCGATCCACAGATCGTTTAGACAAATTTCATTTGCCTGATGGCGTCAATCGAGATTGGTTCAAAAAGTATGTAGACTCTCACAGGCCAAAAGTGACCGGATCTTCCTGTCAATTAGAGGAAAACTTTTATGGTCTCGGAGCGGAACCAGGATTGATGTTTAAACGATCATCCGTAAAGTCCCTTGGATATACTAGTGACCCAAAGCCAAAGTTCAGCCAGAAAGTCCTGGAAAGTAGGATCAAAAAAATAGTGGAACTAGTTGATATCAATTTGGCTTCCGTACTCAGCGAGACGTGTGAAAAAGTGGCACTTTCTCCCAACCCAGAGAGGGCATGGTCACACGAGATCGAGGCATTACGTGGTCGCAACGGTGCGCGGATAAAGAGATTAAAAGTCCCGGATAAATTGGTTGAAGAGGTCCTTCATTTACCGGCAACAAAACTTCATGGCCCAATGCTGGTTAGACCAAAAGGAGATCATCGAGGATTTTTGATTATCAATTACGAGGGCAAATGGATAGCGCAGCCTGTCTATGCCTGGCAGTCAATTCATGCAGAAAAAATTCGATGGGTGGCGACCAAAGCTAAGGTAGCCATGTTTGTAAAAAGCGGTGATTTCATTAAATTACATGATGCAGTGGATGATTTGACTCCAGGAGTCTACAAGATCCTAACAATTATGAATCGGGTGCAAGTTTGCCTCGGAAACCTTGGAAGTAAGACTAGTAAAGATGCCTTAGCTCGCAAGTCAATTAATAAAATTATGGAGCAAGGTAAGGCAACACTTGTTGACGGATGAGTAACGAGGATCTGGATGTCGTTCCATATTTTACACTTGTTTGACCATGGGTCTTACCTTCGTAAGAGGGCGGGAAGGCTCTACTGTCAGAATGGTGAGAGTCAGAATAGCTTGCCCATTGAAAATATAAAAGCAGTTATTATTGCTGCTAAAGGTTTGACGTTATCGACCCAATTGATTGGAGCATTGCTAGAACATGGTGCGATCATTTTGCACTGCGATGAAAACTATCAGCCTGTAGGATTAACAACTGGGATTACAAGCACGATCAATGTGAGGATTATGGAGGGCCAGATTCGTCCCAGGCATCGATTTCGCGATCAATTGTGGGGCGAGGTGCTGCGACGCAAGATATCACACCAGGTATTCGCATTGGATGCTGTGGGTATTGGTGAAAATCCACTGGTAGGTGCAACTGCTGTAATTGCGCAGGATGAGGCAAGAGTAGCCAGAATATATTTTAGATCATTTTTCCGTCTTCTTGATGCAAGGGGGCAGACAAGGGCTCAAAAGAAGCATGGCTGGCTCAATGCCTATTTAAACTATGGATATGCTGTGCTTTCAGCAGTCATGCACAGAAGCATTATAGTGCACGGCCTTCTATCAAATATTGGCATTCATCACATGGCGCGTTACCGCTCATGGCCGCTGGTATATGACCTTATGGAACCGCTTCGGCCGGTCGTAGATGTGTTGACCAGTCAGTTCATTGAGTCTGAATCCGATTATTCTGATACGTCCTCGTCTATGAAGAATTTCGCAAAATATGTTGGCAATAGTCTGAGGCTATTTAGGGTTCCGCATCGACGGTACAGTCTAAAGTTGGTTGATGCGATCGATTTTTATGTTCGTAGTTTTGCTAATGCCTGTGAGTACCAGGATATATCGCAATTATGGATCCCCTCCTTCGATGTCGCCAATTTTGAGCAGTCGCGTGTCCCATCAAAGTGAAAATCAAGGGAAGTATAGAATGGGATGGATCATGGCCATCTTTGATTTGCCTGTTGGTACAGATGATGAACGGCGAATGGCTTCGACATTCCGTAGATTTCTGCTGAACGACGGTTACCTAATGATCCAATTTTCTGTATATGCGCGCCCATGTATTTCACAAGAACACGTCGAAAAGCATGCAGAAAGGCTTAAAATATCGGCACCTAGAAGCGGATTTGTAAAAATGTTATTTTTCACGGATCGACAATGGGAGCTCGGTGTTAATATTGTTGGCGCCGCTAGTGCTTCTAAGATGGGCAACCGAGTTGCAACTCCGGCCATGCCAGATCAGATACTTTTCTGGTAAACGAAAATGGATCAAGCGGGTGTTCATCCGTGCCATAGGCAGAGGGCTGAATCCCCGCTCTTCCATCAAGACTTCACCAAGTTGCGGGACATCGATTATTTGTCCCTACTTTGCGGTGAAGTCAAAACTCCTCTGGGTCATACTTGTCAGTGATGTCAATTGTAACTCACCCCAATTGGGGGTGCAATTTGATAGTGTTTTGTAGGGTTCTGATTAGACGGGATAAATAAAGGAGCGGGTGTTCATCCGTGCCATAGGCAGAG
>VGTI01000066.1 GCA_016874735.1 Deltaproteobacteria bacterium | reverse complement strand
TGCACGACATCAAGTCGTTGCTCTAGGGATGGCGATACGGGGTCGTTGGACATAAGGGGCCTCCTGGGTTGAGGCCGCTTACCAAATCACAAGGGCGGTAGGTGTCTTAAAAGTTAGATAGAATCAAGTAGTGATCTCACTATGCACTTGTATACCAATGGTTTGCAAACCTTCGTCCGGACCAAGCTTTCAGATTCGCTCTTGCTCTGCCCATCTCTATCGACTTTGGCTAACTTGGCAAGGTTGGTATTTTGGATCGTTAGGATTCTTCTGACAGGCATGAGCCTTTACCATGCTGGTGGCCCTTGGCTTTCTGAGGGCTCATTCGGATTATCCGGCTATTAACTGATAAATTTCTGCCGGCTGTTATAGCCGGTAGCAGCCGACTGTAGCAATGGCATTTGATGTGTCACCGGATAGATTTGGCAAATTGACACATGGACTGATATATCTGAGTAACGCCAGATTGACATAGGTTATGAACCGGAGAAAAATTCCAGAAAACCACGTCTCCTAGTCATCCTTGGTGTCCTAGTAGGACCAAGATATGGTTTTTTAAACAGGAGGAGGAGCTTTTGTTATCCCGAAACGGTGAAGAAAGCCCTGATCTTACCCATCTTATGAAATTACTGACAAAGGTTGGACTATCAAGTGTGCCGCCGGACTGGACTTCAAACGAAATGAAGATGGAGCTAGTACGCAGACTTAAGTTGAGTAATCGGCACGACGAACAATCATCGTTCAAAGCACTTGATATCGCTCTCGCGCTACTCCTCGAGTTTGAGCGCCAAATAGAGGCCGAAAAGTGACTGAACCGTGGAACGTTCTCCGTTCTAGCCGTCAAGTTGGGCATAGCAAAAAGTAGATACCAGCCAAGCTCGTAGTCAAATACCTAAGCGCGAACAAAGCGAATGACGACATCACCTGACAGAAATGCAAAAAACAGATGAAAAAATGCCTCGTTCTATAGTGGAAGAGATTTTTTCCATTAATCATTTTCAATAGTCATATTTGAATTTTATGTCGAAAAATAATCCACGAATGTCCATTGTCTGATCATCATTTGCAAGCGGTAAGTAAATCTTAATCATTGATTCTCGGATTTCCTGAAAATCCTCAGGATCAAACATTTGCAGAAACTCGGAAATCTGACTACTCATAAATCCGATGATTCCAAATCTCTCCATCTGCATCAATGGCCGCCCTCTTTCCTCTATCGAGTATTGGGTCACTAAAAATAACATAGTTACTTGTCGCTCTGTCATTCCTGACACATCGCGAACAACATCAAAATTGCCACTTTTTGCTTGTTCTATCCACGCTTCAGCGGCTTTAGCCTCATCAGCAGAAAGAAATCGTTCCTTCGCGCCAGGCAATGCTTTCTTCAATAACCCAAACATACTCTGTCCTTTCACCTTTACGAATTATTCCCTGGATACTCTGTCACGATTAACTAGGCCTCCGCTTCGTATAATACGAATTTAAATGGCGAAATTGATAAGCATAAATAAGGAACTACCGCCGAGAAAACACATTCTCAATACGTCTGAATCACGTAAACCCGGTAATCGCCTCTGAGTCACAAATACTATGGGCGCAATTAAAACGTTACCAACCAAAGCTGCGATTATTGTAGCCAGCATCCCCTCTTCTCCGGCGTACTGGATAGCGCGATAGATGCCTGTAACCAATAATAACAGTGCAACTATCTTTTGAAGCGGATTAATCGTGATGATTATTTCGCTTGACGAAGCTGGGCTATACCGGCTTGCTTCAACGCCATAGGCTCCGATAAATCCGAAAGCAATCATTAAAAAAAGCACTTTGACTCCTTACCTACATCGTTTTTATAAACTTATCGTACGTCGTGCCTATACAGCCTGTGGTCCTGTTAACAAATCGTATCGACGCTCCGTTACGTCGTATAGTTGACACCATTTTCACATTCAAACACCGTCACCTCTGCACACCGAACAATGTCGGCCACAATCAGCATTTACTTTAGATTTAACTGATACTTCCAGATAGATTTTCCTTCACTTTCAGCGCCAACTCTCGGAAAATATTGTGTCCTCTTTGTGTTCTCATTTCCTTAGCTTTAAGCCATATTTGACAAGGCGCTTTCCTGCTTTTACGTACCAACATTCACACCGAACGTGACTTCCAGTTGCAATGTCGGTGTTGCCTAAAGAGCTTTTATGTTACCCGAGCAGATTCTACCTTCATCTAATCCGCCCGATAACGTTCCTTTAGCCATATTCATTTGACTCACCATTTTTGCCGCCAATGACTTGATCTCTTCCTTCCGACGATCATCTCGATGGTTGATAAGTGCCAGTAAAATATCATTAAGCACAATCATTTCACCCTGCGTGATCGCACCAACCTGCGTAATCTTTGATTTCCTGGCCAAAGACCACCTTGTCGCATTATCTGCGTCGGTACCATGCTCCGAAAGAGGAAAACCGGCAGCTTGGAGGGCTAAAAGGTCACGATATACTGTCCTAACCCCGACCTCATGGCCTCGACTGTTTAAACGATTGCATAGTGCTTTTACGGTAAGTCCATGAGGAGCATATTCAAGAATGATGAGTATGTTATAGATTCTTGAGATTTGTTTATTCCTAGCCATCGCATTGCTCCCCGTTTGTTTGAGCGTACTTTTGTCACTCTCAATTGCTGTAAACGTATTTTGGGGCCTAAAACCATCATCATCTTTTTTTCTTTTCGTATTAGCATGTTACATGCATCGTTCTTCTACTTCGGATTCATGACATAGAATCCCGTGCACCTTCGATATCAACATTTGTCAGGGACGTACCGATCACCTAGATGGAGGTACCACGTGGAGGATATCAAGTTAGTCCGCCAACTTATCGACCGAGACAATCGGGCTTGGACTACCTTTGTCAGACGATTCGAGCCGTTAATAAAACGTAGGATTGCGCAAGTATTCTATCGATACTCGTATCGGGCCAGCACATCCGATAGCCAAGATGCCTTCGATTATGTGATGGATCATTTGATGTTCGATAAGACCCTTAGTAACTTCAAAAAAAATCAATCCCTAGATGGCTTTGTGCTCCGGGTCACGACTAACGCGGTAATTGATTGGCACAGAAAGCGCGTTTCCGCGCGAAATATGTACGGACTCCGATCAAGCGAAGTTCTTCAACTTGCCAGATCCGAATGCGCTGTCGAATCTACAAATGTCCCTGATGATGAACAGAGTAATGCGGGACCCACGCACCTTTTTGCAGACATACGGTGGACCACTGAGGAACACCTAGTGTTACTTGTTATGTCTGCGCGCACCGTGATAATTGATGAAACCGCGCTACAGTCCATCTCTGATCTAGCCAATAGCTCGACAGCAACTATTAACAGGAAAATAGAGGATTTACGTGTCCGACTTCACGAAAGATGGTCCTCAAATCGTGACATCTATGACGAAATGGGCCTACTCTGGATGCGCTGTCTAATTCTTGAGCGAAGGGGCGACTCCGATCGTGCGCAAAAACGAAAGTCCCATCTTGACAAACGAATTGCCGAATATCAGTCAAAGGGCATAGAGCCCTACCCAACACGAAAAGAAGTTGCTGAGATTTTCAATTGGGACATCAACAAAGTAGACCGAATCAGGAGACGGATTGAGAACAAATTGCGTGAATACATCGATCATAATGCGAAATTAAAAACCAAATTGAGCCAGATAGCGTAGGTGAAAGTATGGACAAGTATCTAATGCTAAAAGAGCTATCGGATCAGTTGCTCACCACTCCCACAAAACGGGGGGCAGAGTGTCCTTCCGAGGCCACGTATTGGTCCTACTGGGATAATGATGATGATAATGCACAATTCGAGAAGCATCTCAAGGTCTGTAACTTCTGCAATGCAGAAGTCATTCGTATAGGTATGGCTATGATACAGACCCCTGACGCGACGACTAACCTTGCTGATACTCTAATCGAAAAACTTCAAAAACCACTGGACCATGCCAAAGTAGTGCTTCAGTCAATTGGTGGTAGCATTTCAGAGGTCTTTAACTCCCTAGAGGTTGTTCCCGTATACAGATCCCAAGGGCCAAAAGCATTAGTGCTCGCCGCCGGGGGCAAGTTAGCAGACGCCGAAATTGAGATCATTGCTGACATCAATGATCAGTACTCACTGTTTGTCTCTATTAAAAAATGTCGTCCCAGAGATGGGGTAGTCGTACAGCTTGAAAAGGATGGTGACCTGCTCAGATCCGTTGCCCTACGCGTGGGAGAGCGAAGCCCCTTGGGTTCTTGGTCCAAGGGGATTTACAGTTTTGCTATTTCAGCATCAGGCCATCAAGTGTACAGAATTGAAATGGAACTTAGATGAAGCTCCTGACGATGCGCATATCACTGGATCGAGAGGGGCACCTTAGTTATGTGCTCTTAAGTATGGATCCGTCTGAACGCATCAATCAACCTAATTTCATTAAATCCCTGGACCGCCCTTTTGCTGAAATAGCGAAATACTCGCGTGAGACGGTAGCCCGGGCACTTAACCATGCATCTATTATTGACCTGTTAAGTGCAGGAGAAAACCTTGCCAAAGCGGTAATACCAGAAGGTCTAGCTGACCAATTACTTAGGTCAACTGCTGCAATGCTGTACCTTGATCTTGAGGAGGAATTGATTCACTTCCCTTGGGAATGTGTGCGAATCGACAATGAACAATGGATAGGGAGCCGATTCATTGTCGGAAGGCATGTGCGTATGCCAGATCAACGTGACCCATTCTTAAGACCTATTGACAGTAAATTTGTGATTATCTCTGACCCGGATGGTAGCCTGCCTTCTGCTAGAACAGAGGGTGCTGCTCTGATGAGCGTATTAGGTAGCCGAAGGTCGGTAAATCTACTAAGCGCGCGTGTTACCAAAGCCGAAGCCTGTGAGTCCATCAAGGCATGCGAATTCATGCACTTTGCCGGTCACTCTTCAGTGGGTGGGCTCCATTTTTCCGATTCCCAACTTAGCGCATCCGACATTATCGAGCTTGGATTAGCTCCGCGCATGGTGTTTCTCAACTCCTGTGAAAGTGGTCATACACATGATGACGGTCGCGATAGATCTGGTCTCATACAAGCGTTTCTAGCCAACGGAACCCTAGCCCTAATCTGTACAAATTCCCTACTAAATTCTAAAACTGCGGCCACAATTTCTGATCGATTCTATTCAAAGTTCCTGGATGGGGCATGCTTAGGCGAAAGTTTTGCATCGGCTATCCGGTACCCTGAAGGTGGCATTGAATGGGCGAGATATACCATTTACGGTAACCCACTTTATGACGGTAAATCGCTAAAAAAGAAATCGCTAAAATGGTCAATCCCAGTATCTGCTTTGTTAGTGACAATAGTCACAGTCGCCTCTATCTATCTTTTTTCGGCTTTCCCGCCTCGGCAAGAAATCGAACTAAGAGCGGAAGAAAAGTTACACCATTCCGCCTGTCAAAATGGATCGCTTAGTTCCTGTTATAAGCTCGGTGAATCCTTGACTCACCGAGGACAAACTGCCGCAGCTTTACCCATTTTTGAAGAGAACTGCGAATCCGGCGATAGAAGTTCATGCACCAGTCTAGCCCAACAATATTTGAAACAAGGCAGTCTAGAGAGGGCAAAAGAAAAGGGAGCCATAGGGTGTTCAGCCAATGAGTCCCACTGTCTAGGATACCTTTTGGCGCTGATGGAACAAAATCTCACCGATGAAGCAAAATCCCTTTCTGTAAAACTATGTGAAGCTGGCCACGGCCTTGCGTGTTCTGTAGATGCAACGCTATTGGAGGCGGCTGGCAGTCTCCAAGAATCTCGCGATAGGCACCGTAAAGCATGTGAACTTGACTACAAATTAAGCTGTGCTCAAGAAGCCCTCAGAGCAGTAAGACAGGATGGAGACAAATCAAAGTTATCGGTCCTTCAGAGATATTGTGAAGGTCGTTTGGTCGAGGGTGCCTGTACGGATTATGGCAGTGCCCTTATCAGCCTGGGTATGATTGACGAAGCAATAGGCGCATTTGATCGTGACTGTTCCGCTGACACTGGCTTTCGAAGCCTATCCTGTGAACTAGCTGGCGCCAATATCTTGGATCACAGACCAGAAAAGGCCAAGTCCTACTTGGAGGTAGCCTGCAAAGCGGGGCGAAGATCTGCGTGCGCCAAACTAGCGACCGAAACAAGCCAGGATAAAGGAAATCCATGCACAGGTCTGCAATTAACTGATTGCCGTGAGTATGGATACCGGCTCCAGAAGGAAAACAATCTTCTACAGGCCTCTTTGATATACGAATATGTATGCAACAATGGTGGGTACTTTGCGTGCAATGACGCTGGCGTATTAGCCATGAAGCGGGGAAATGAAAATGATGCAGAACGATATTACGATCATGCCTGCAAACATGACGAGTCGCTGGGATGTGACAATCTGGCCCTGATATTTGAAAAACGGGGCGATAAGTCGAGGGCAATTGACATCACAACAAAAGCCTGCGAGAGGGGTCTGGCCGGGTCATGTCGCCGTGCTTCAAACCTTATTGGCCAATCCCTAGATAGTAAGCTTTCTCTCCATTACCTCGCGCGTGGATGCGACCTGGGCCACCCAGAATCATGCAACGATCTTGGGTATAACTCACGTACAAATCCAAATAAGGAAACCGCGATCGAGTCGTACAAAAAGGCATGCACAGCCGGGCTGGTTAGAGGGTGCCTGAACCTAGGGATTCTTTACAGTGACCTTGGTAAAGATACCGAAGCTATCACGTGGTTTTCGCAGGCTTGCAATGCCGGGGATAAAAATGGCTGTGATTTAAAGCTCCTTCAAGAGGCCTCCGGACTAGCAAAAGAAAAGAGGCATGGAGAAGCATCTGCAATTTTAGAGCAATTTTGTAACGATACTCGCCAGGACGGTTGTGTAGATTTAGGAAATCTAGCGCTGGACATGAACGATAAGGATCGTGCCACAAAATCTTTCCTCAAAGCCTGCCACTTCGGTCGAAACGATGCCTGCACAATCTATGGTGTGCAGGAATTAGCTCAGGGTAGGAACGACCTGGCACTGGAGTTCTGTACTAAAGCATGTGCTGCTGGAGAAAAGAAGGGTTGTGAATGCGTAAAGGATATCGAGAGACTCGCAAAGCCAAGGTAAACCTCAACAGAAGTTTTATTATGTTACTCCTTTGATCTTTCGTATGAGTAGTAAGATATCCCATCTGCTTATTGCGATTTTTTGAAGTCACGAAAAGTAGCTTTATTACAAAGACATTACATCCCCCACCCTTACGCAAAAAAACAAAAGTCGACCAATCAACGAAACGACGGTTACTTCATCTTCGTCAAGTAGAATCTCTTAACGCCGCTGATTGACGACGTGCCATCAAAAACGGTCGCCGTGAAGTAAGGTGGGTCGGTGAGTTCAATTCCGGCTGCTATGATCCTATCGTCAATAATCTGGCTCTTGAACTTGACCAGATGACTGCCCTCCTTGGCGGTTAGGAAGGAAGTAAAAGACCAGTGCTCGTCGTACCAATCACCAGAATCTCCTATGACTTCCGCAATGTAAAGTCCTGCCATACTGATGAAGCCACCACCGTCGCCGAACTTGACGATCTGAATATTTGTTAGGTAACACTCCCAAACCGAAGAAATGGCTCCAATCATCTGATCCGGTCCTGGTTCATGATTTTCGTAACGCCAAATAGTTGCGTTGTTCATCAAACCTTTAGCAGACGTTCCATTGCAAGCGAACTTTGTCGCGTCTTCTTCCCCATCATCAAGAGAGCCATTATTGTTTTTGTCAGTACCTGTTTTGATACTGATACCGCCACTCGTGCAGTTCGAACCTGGCTGCTCATCTGCCGTTTTCACCAGTGAATTTTGAGGTCCAATGCTTAAGCTGTTCCAAGAACCAGCATTGCAAGCCATGAATTGGCTTGTGGACCTCACATAGGCCATTCTGCCCTCATTATCGAGGGTACACGTAGGTAGGTCAGCAGCTCCGGACACGGTTAGAGACCAACTCGAACTGTCTGAAGCGGTCGCCACTTCAGATTGTCCAGACTCGTTCTGAGCTACTTTACTGCCACAAGCTGTTATAGATACAAAACCCAAGATTATGAAGAATTTAGTAAGCTGAACCATACAGTGTTCCTTCCATTTGATAGGCGTTAGCAATACCGCCCTTTTCAATGATCTCTAAACCGTATGTGGCAGCGTCTTACTTTGTACGTATTGATTAATTATCCATCTTTCATGGCGAAATATACCACCCTGCTCCAATGCTTGATGCGAAGGTTGAACTTCGAACGACAACTGGTATTCCGACCGATTCGCTGCTAGATTCGCGAACGCATGAGCTCGGTACACCCTTAGAGGCAAAATTGGTTCCGGCAGATTGTTCTCTGAATGGAGTAGAAGCCGTTACTTCGTAGGAATCAAAATAGGCAAGGCTGAAATTGGTAAACTTTAGCATAAGCGTTGTAGTCCACTGAGGAAAACTCGCGAGCTGCCAGTACCGAAGGTAACCCTGGCCTGTACAGTCAGTAGAGGTATAATAAACCTCTGACGAGACGTTGACGCGCGAAAGACCTGCAGGATTTGTCAATGGATACGATTTGCTATTCCAGTAGTGAGCACCGGCGAGCTGGTACAGTGTATAACTATTATTGCCAAGACTTTTAACAAGTAGTCCCAGGCTCTCCATTCTTCCCCCATAGGCGATGGAGTCTGTGTTAACATCCGAAAAGTGTAAGACGTCTATCAATTGATATTTTGCCACTGCCGTGGAATCGTATACCTGCAAGGTTCCTGTATCGGGATTGCAAACGTAGTTCGTGCTGTTTACCTCAGCATCCTGTAGCTCTCCATCTCTGGCTACGCCTCCAGAACCATTGTCGAGACCGGCTTTAATGGCAAGACCGCCTCTACTGCAATTGGGGCCAGGGCTTTCGTGGACGACCCTCACTAGCGAGTTAAACCCGGCCTCACCGGCTGGACCGGTCGGCCCTTGACTGCCCTGGGTCCCAGCCACACCTTGCGCTCCCTGAGATCCTGGTGATCCCGGATGACCTGGGGAACCAGCGATACCCGTGGGTCCAGTGGCACCGGACTCGCCTTTTGGTCCGCGCAGGTCCACCAGACGCCACCCGCCTTGACTGCAGTATTTGAAGACGGAGTCCAACATCACATAATAAATTAGACCGTCACGGTCACTGTCGCATTTAGGCAGTTCTGCTGTGAGCCATATCTTGACCTCGGCAGTTTGCGGTTCGGCTGGTTTATGCGCTGACTTTTTCGAGGGGACTGTATCAGTGTTAAAAGAGCTCTCGCTGGTCGAGCCATTCCCATCCTCAGAGGTGTTAGAAGGTGGGGGGGACTGGGTACAGCTCAGTACGCTCAGTAACAGTGTCAAAAATGATGTTTTCATGGGCTAAACCTCGTGAGGCACATGGGCCCGCTATTCTTGGTGGTGCTGCTCTACAGTTCCGAAAAATACTTTAGGACAATCTATTTCAGAACGTATTTTGAGGTTGTTATCATAGGCTCCCCATTGACCAGCCCTCGGACCTTGTCTTCAATGAAATTAAATCCGGGCTTTATGGTCTCATCAATAAACTCAAACTGACCGCGACTTACCGATTTGCTGATGGCACTAACCTGCCCGCATGGATCGGATAAAGTTCGAGCGCAGGATGGATCACCTAGATAAGTAATTCGGTCGATACAGATCTCGACGACGACAGGGCCAATAGCACACCCCCTAATCCCAACATAAACACCGTCAAAATACATTTCTTGTGTGCCGCTTGTTTCTAATCGGTGAACCTCCCTTGTGGCATCCCACTTTACATTCATGGTGATACCCCCGCGCCCAAGGGTGTAGTAGCCCATGGCATATTCTGAAGCCAAATACACTGATGTTAGCTGATAAGTCCCCTCAGGAAGCACCGGCGGTAACGCTGCCCTGGTTCCGGTATTACCAGTTCCGCCCGTTGGTGCTGTCACAGTTGGGGGCGTACCGCTTCCACTTGATGTATTATCGATACCACTCAAAGGACTGTTTTCAGCACCGCAGCCTACGAACAACCATGTGCAAATGATGACTGCACGCAACATATGAAACCTCCGACAAGACTAATTTTTTCTGGCCTGACCTGGTACGTGCCTAAAACGCACCTCCAAGGTTCCTCTATGCCATCCGTCGGAATCCACAGTGAAGCCTTCAAGTTGATCGCTAGCGATCTTTATAGTTTCGTAGTCTGCCTCGTCGAAAAGAAGTGAATCCAAAGATACGCCTATAAACTTCGACAACTTTCGGACCTGTTCCATATTGCGCGGAGTTTTGCCAAGGCACCATCCCTGCAAAGTACCTTTGGGTAGCCCTGACCGCTGGGCAAGGGTAGATACACTCATCCCGGAGTGCCTGAGATACCTATTTAATGCATACCTAAGCTTCATGGACCTTCTCCTGAGCATGGGATCGGTGCTCTTTATGTTGATATTTAGGCGAATTTCCAATCGGAAGCATAATTCTTCTCTTTGGAATCGCTTCGCTGCCATTCGAGAGTCCTATCTCCCGTATGAACAGCTATTCGGCATCAGCAACGACAGAGTAGGTCGTTAGGAGAATAAGAGGCACCTTCGGTACCAAAAAGATTGAATGTCAGGGGCAACCCCCTTGTGCGCCTGCGCTTTAGTGCAGGCGCTGAAGAATGAACCATCGCTCGATGAAAATCTGGATTGCGGAGGTTAAATATTTTTTGATTATCTGCAGTGTTTAATATGCGGGTTTGCTAAGCGTTCAAATTTGGAGCAGTGTTGAGGGGGGCGCTCGAATTAAGTCCTGGCGATAAGGCCAGGACTATATTGAGGCCGGCCTAGGCCGGAAGCTCGGCGCTGTCGACGAGACGCTCGACGTCGGAGAGCCAGTAGTAGGTCGAGCCGTGGTCGAATGTGATGAGGTTGCCATCCGAGAGTTCATTGTCGATCCATTCGGAGTGAGCTTGATCCCAGGATACCGGATCAAGGTCCTTTAGGGCGGTGACAGTGTCGCAGGTGATCCAGCCGATTTGCACGGTCTCGGGGTAGCAATCCGCGACTGATTGCTCGAAGGCTTCGAGAGTGTCGGCTGGCGACAGGCTAGTGGCGAGTAGGTCCTGCAGGAGCCAGTCGGTTCCGTACTCCACTCCAACGCCGTCCAGTTTAAACATGAGGTCGTCGGAGCCACATTGGGCGCAGCGTCCGTTGGCATCGGCGTAGCATCCGTAGCAGAAGCGCGTTGAGCGTGCGATGGCAATTTTGGTGAGGTTAGCGATGATGTCGGTGTGCAGTGCTTCCATGGGTAATCTCCAATGCTCGTCAGTGTTTCGGGCCGCAGCCCCTTTCTCGCAAAGCCAGGAAAGGGGTGTGGCCCGAAAAGCGCCAAGCCAGGCAGACTCAGCCGGAGCTAAAAAACAATGGCCGTGCTGCAGTGAGCCTGCGAACGGAGGCGCGGCCATTGTGCGGAGGCGGTTAAAGTCTGACGCCAGCTGGGTGCGGCACGTCCGACGAGCAAAAGGAGATACCGGAAGCAGCTGCATGCCGGCATCCTAATCGGGCCCCAAACCGGCATCGCGTGACTTGCGTTACGAATCGGATCGCATGCCAATGGGCTGCACAGCTTTTAGCGACCGCATGACTATAACGCGGAGTGGAGGCAGGGTACGATGACCGCCTTGGCCACGTTTGAGCCGCCGGACGTTCCTGGCAACACCCGAGAGCCATGCAACAGACGGCCCATGCTACCGGCGTCAGTGAGCCAGAATCACACTACACAAACGCTCAGTGACCTCGGACTTTACTGTTCCAGTAGCTGACGTACTCCCGATATGACTCGGAAGATATGAGGAATCGAGTATGGACCCTCGGACCTACTCGCCAGACAGGGAGTAACGTGGCTCCTTCACGTCGCGCTTTTTCAAGCCGATGATTGCCATCGATAACGTTAAATTGTCCTGGAGCAATCTCGGCAAGCAACAACGGTTTAGTAAGATCTGCTTTACTGACTGTAGCCTCGTCCAGTCGCTGAGAGGTAAAACCAAGAGAGGCCACTGGCACCTCCTCGATAGGGAAATCTTCTGGATGCGTCCCAATATAGTCCAGCATCTTGGTTATGTTGAAGACGAAGATTCCATTTGGGAACAGCTCGTCATCAACATCTGAAGCACATGGTTTGAAGTTTTTATCGGGGCGAAGTATCACCTGGTGAATGCCTTATTGCAGTTCAGATCAAACGAATATCAGGAATGGCTATTCCAAAAATAGCAGTTATATCCCCAGAAATCTGGTGATAATCCACCCAAAGCCACCTGCAAAGACCTGTCTCACAAGCATTCCACCGTCACGCCTATTTTTTAATCAAACTGCTTCTGCTAAGACCCAGCCCAGAGAACATGACTGTCGTTTGGACCTCAAGCTAGACCACTTCAGATCAACTGCGTCGATCTCTTGAGCAATCTTTGATGCAAAACCCCAATGCAGGCATACTTATCCAAGAGACTGGCGGAATTCGCAAGGTTAGGCATCCCCTTCCTGGAAAGGGAAAGTCTGGCAGCATTCGAGTGTTTTACTACGACTACATTGCGATAGAGCACTTGTTCCTGTTGGTAGTCATTAAGAAAAGTCAGCGTGAAAATCTGACAAGGACTGAGCGGCACCTACTCAAACAACTAATCGAGAAGGTCACCGCTGAATATGAGTCAAAGCGAAGGAGGCGAAAATGAGCAAGTTGTTCAGAGACCTAAAGGAGTCCATCGAGGGGATGGACGATTTCCTCAGGGGCAAAAAAGTCAAAGGTCTCACCGTGAAGACGGTAGAAATTGAGCCTGTTGTCATTTACTCTGCAAAGTCGATTAAACGTCTCAGAGCGCGCTTGAAACTCAGCCAAGCGGTTTTAGCTGGGATACTCGGCGTCACCGACAAGGCCGTACAGGCATGGGAGGCCGGCACCAATCAGCCCACTGGACCAGCGGCGCGGATGATCGATCTTCTTGAGAAGAAGCCAGCGGAAGTCGTATCCCTATATATCAAGAGAGCCTAAATAAGATCAATAAATACGGTCCTATAGCAGTTTTCTCTCAAGTTTCTCACTGGACATTCCGATGTATGATTTGGTACTAGTATTTTATACTAGTATAGAGGTCCATGTGGAGTGACTCTTGTCTTGAAGCGTGCTTTTGCTGAACCTGTAACATTCCAAAAAGATTGGGCTTCTGCCGGTTTGACAGATGGTGATCTGCGTGAACTTCAGACCACAATTTTGCTTGATCCCGACGCGGGTGACCTTATCGCGGGCACCGGAGGACTTCGGAAGATTAGGGTCGGTGCCAAGGGTAAGGGCAAACGCGGAGGTGGACGAGTCATCTACAAGGATTTCCCAAGATATGGCTGGACTGTTTTTCTCTACCTTTACCTGAAAAACGATAAGACCGACCTTTCGGCCGCAGAGAAGCAAACGATTCGAGATGCACTACCGAAATTAGAAGAGGCGATTCGAGCCCTTTACATAGGTCGGGAGAGGTGACCATGAGTGAACTATTCAACGGAATCATGAATGGAATCGAAGAGGCCACGGAGCTCGTGCTTGGTAATAAGACAAAGGGCCGAGTCACACGGGCTGAATTCGTACCTGTACGAACAATGACGGCTGCTCAAATCAAAGCCATCCGCACTCGCTTTGCCCTATCGCAAATAGAGCTAGCCGCCCTTATGGATGTAAGCGTAGACGCGGTACGCAAGTGGGAGCAGGGGAAGAACAAACCCGAAGGACCGTCGAGACGCTTTCTCCAAGGGCTTGATCTGAGGGGCGAGGATTTTCTCCACACCTTCTATCGGAATGACTAAAGAACGTCTTCGGACGTTTTCATCACGTAAGTAGGGCTTCGGTAAATGTCAAAGACAGTAAAAATTATCCGTCCTGACGCCGATGAAATGTGCCCGCCCGGTTACCACAAAGTGCGTGGATACGATCGGACTTGCAAGTCTGGAACAAAGACTTGGGTTGATGCTCATAACGCAAAAAATCCTACACGAAAAGCGATGGTGTACCACGGGCCTAATCTACTTTACTTGTTCTGGCACGCAGACTTGAGCAAATTCCCGCTGGTTAATCCTGTGACAGGGTTTAGCGATTTTCATGAAATTGACCGTGTAATTGGGTTTTGGCTTGCCTATTGGCAATCTCAGGGACTCGAATATCCAGCTGGTATGAATTCGCTTGTCGTTAAAGCACTTATTGCCGTGGAGTCCAGTTTTAATGCCTCTCGGGTTACCGGCCAAACTGGTGGCCGGGGACTTATGCAACTGCTTAAGGGCTCGGTCAGAGTGCTAAGCGGGATCAATGACAAAAATGGATATCGGGAGGTAAAAAATCAATGCCTTGCGATCTCGCTCGATGAGGTCTTGGATCCTATTATAAACATTGCCGCCGGGACACGGTGGCTTGCGCATAAATATTCGTTAATAAGGCCAACACCGGCAAAAACTTTGTTCAATACCCTTAAAAATTACAATCAAAACAATTCAGAGGGCGAGGAATATGCCAGAAGGATTTTGGACCTGTATAATGCGTCCAAATAGTTGCCTTATTGGTCTAATATTTTTTTCTATCCTCTTCACACACCAAGCATTTGGCAGGTGTATGAAAGGAGATTTTAACTATTCGGTCGATGACTTAAAATTAGGTCCCTATCGCTATGAAGCACGCCACAATTCTGATACTGCGCAAGGGTACTTTACGATTAATCGCGGCAACCTCACGCTGTTTGAAGAAGGCGGTGAGCAAAGCCAGAGGTTTTACGTCAATCCAGGACCAGAGGCATGCGGTTTGCCAGTGGCCGGCAAATCCATCACTGGTGAGAATAGAGCAGAGCTAGCAGTCTTAGGGTGGTCTGGTGGAGCACATTGCTGCTTCACCCTTTATATTTACGCCTTAGGGAATCGACCCTATCTCATCCAAAAAGTTGATCAGGGACATTCTGATGGCGTCAGATTTGTTCATTTAAGCCCGGATCCTGTACCTGAAATTATAATAAATGATTGGACATTTGCGTACTGGAAGATTTCTTTTGCCAAGTCGCCAGCCCCCGAAGTCATTCTTAAATACAATGGCCAGCACTGGGCCTTTTCTCCCGACTTGATGCGCAAGCCACTTCCGTCAACGAAAAGCCTAAGTAAAATTCGGAAGTCCATCGCAGCAAGCTTCAAACTTGCGCGCTACAGCGCAAGCGACGGAGATACCAGCGACACCGGCGCACCTGTTGTCCTGTGGAGTCATCTCATCCGATTGATATACACTGGACACGCCGATACCGCTTGGTCATTGCTGAACGATACCTGGCCACAAGACAACCCCAATATGCTGCGCTTTGCCGAACAATTTCACCAAAGGCTGGCTAAGAGCGCGTATTATGTCGATCTCCAAAAAATGAACCCCAAGGTTCCACTCTTTTTAAAACAATAAAATATTTGTAAGAAGATCGTAAATCTTCCAAGTGACTTTCAATTACCCACAAGTCGCATCCCGATTTCCCCGGTGGTGGATCGCGAGTTATACAGAGATAGCCACCAAGTTTTGCGACCTTCAAAGTAAACTCTGATAAGTTCTTTTTTTTCTCGAATGGAATCTTTGCTGAGGTGATCAAAAATCGCGATTTCCCACTGTGACAACGCAGTCTGTGGTGGCAACTTATCCGACATACGAATTGCCATAGTCAGCCAGAAGACCCGCCAACTAAGGTATCCAACTGAATCCTCTCCACTTCCGCCGCCGAAATCTCATCCCCCGACCGATCATATAATCTCGTGGTCTCAGCATTCGCATGGCCAGCAATCTGCTGCGCCTTATCAAGCGTCCCACCGGCTTTCCTGTACAAGGTTATACCTGTGGCTCGGAATGAGTGATTGGAGACCTTATCCCCTAGTCCCGCAACATTAGCCGCGGTCTTAACACGCTCAAGCGCAGAAGCTCTGGTCATCGCCCTTCCCGTCACCTGTCCAGTAGATGGATCAGTTGATTGGAATATCCACGCTTTCTTCTCTTTCACACTTGCCGCCTCAAGATATTCACTCAAAGCTCTATCAGCAGCGTGATGAAGAGGCACTTCATGGAAACGTCCGCCTTTTTCGTGCAACCTCAGCCACGCTCTGCCAGACTTGCGGTAATAATCTTCGATTTTGGTGGCGAGAACCGCAGATATACGGGCAAAGGAGTAAAGCATGACACTGAACAGCGCCCTATCCCGCATTCCAACGATGGTCGATATGTCGCACGCGGCGAGAATTCCAGCAGCCTCGGCCTGATCCAGAACTGGCGTTTTCCCCTTGGTCAATTTGTACCGGGGTCCCTTGACTGGTGCCGCGGGATTAAAGGGAACGATCCCACCAGTGGCCAAATGATCGAAAAGACATCGTATGGCAGCCAGGTGCTGCTTTATAGTTAGCGGGGATCCTGGGTGCTGCTCCACGTATGCCGACACCACCATAGGAGTTACCTGAGATAGGGATACCCCCCTATATTCGCACCACTTGAAGAAGGCTCCAGTAGCATAGCCATAGGCAGCACGGGTGTTGGGATTGCGGATGGTCACGAGAAAGAAGTCTAGGAAGCGCTTTTGAGCTGAGTCCCCGGCTTGAAAAATTAAGGACGGGAGCATTATGTTTTGCGTTACGCTCAGAACTATATCGGTCATAGTTTGTGCTCACTCATGTTTAGGATACAATATTACACAGCAATTGAGAGGTCTAGTCGCCTAGGTTGAGATCAGGGAACCCGCTAACCAAGGATGACTAAGCCCAAATCGGGCCCTGCCATGGACTCTGAAAATCTCGGATTCATTTTGCACGCGGCTGTACGATCCAAAGATAGAGATTGGTAACCTTATATGAGCGCGGGCGCTCTCCCTGGTAAGGACCAGCAAGTGGCAAGAAGACTCGTCATCACTGGCTATCCGTGCTCCTCTGAGCCATGGCGCAAGCTATTAGGCGACGATGACTGCGTATTCCGGATGATTTCGGCCGGGGTTTCCGGCGCATCTCGGCATAGATTTCCAGAGCATCTCGGCGGCTGATTCCGGGCATCTCGGCGGCTGATTCCGGGCATCTCGGCGGTGTTTTCCGATC
>VGTI01000065.1 GCA_016874735.1 Deltaproteobacteria bacterium | reverse complement strand
AGATGAATGCTCGGGAGCTGGTGGTAGCTCCATCTTAACGTCTAACTCATGATCGAGAGCGACATTGGTCGCCTCGAGCCTTACGGCATCAACCTCCACTTCATGATCTAAGTGCAGGTCATCTGATGCCACAGGTGCCGACTCCACCGCCTCTACTGTGGCGCCTTGATACTCCGGGCCTGACTCAGCGGCGTGAGTATCGACCACCAATTCTTCTTCATCATGCGCGATCGGCGCCACGAGCGCTTCCTCTGTCGCTACTTCAAAAACATCTTCATCGATAGGTTGAATCGGTTCGAGTTCAGCTTCGGGCTCGACGTCATGATGGTCGGCCACTATCTCTTCTTCGTCGTTTAAAGTGGGCTCTGCTCTGAATCCGTCTACCGAAGGTTCTGCCTTTAATTCTACTTCTGCCAAGTTAACATCGATTGCGGGACCATCGTGGTTGACGTGCTGAGGGACCCCTAAATCATCGAGTTTCACTTCTTCATTACTACCGAATCCGTCTAGGCCGCCTCCCAATGATTCATCTTGATGTGCATCTTGGCTGTAGGGAGCCAAGGCTGCGATAAACTTGCCGGCACCGTGGCGTTCAATCACCTCTTGCAGTGATTCACCGGGTTCGGCAATTTCTTTGTAGATGGAGACGATTTTTGCAATGAGTTTCGGCAATTTTGCCGATGGTACGCCGTCTGCCATAAACGCGGCCATCTCCGGAATTTGAGAGTTTTTACCACCTAGGCTTATGCGATAGCCATTACTGTCACCAAGAACAGATATATCTAGGGTATGCGTGGCAACACATCCGCGTGCACACCCATTGATACCAATTTTAAGCGGGGACTCGAGCTTGATCGCGGCCAGCTCGGCGGCGATTTCCATTCCAGCACCCATAGCGTCTTGTTGGTGCTCAGGACACAACTCACCGACACAGTTGACTGGTTGATGCAGGCCGTCTTGATAATGGCGCACACCTAATCCAGTAGCACGCAGAGAACTCGCTACTTTCGCTACGTGCTCCGGTGCGACAAACAGGGCTAAACGCTGATCCTCTGTGGCCTTGGCTAGGGCTGAGTCGCTGTCGCATAGCTCGGCTATCTTGCGTAGCTGAGCCGCAGTGTAAACACCACCGGGTGCCTCAGTCGACAGCAAGACCTGACCGTTCTGTAGTTTAAATGCCGTGCCCATGACCCATCCATGCGCTCTTAAGTGAGCTCGTTTAAGGGATCGGTCATCGGGTTAACAATCTTTAGCCCTTGCGGGAATTAGTTACCGAGCACGTAGTTGGCATTGTCTGCAGTAATAAAAAAAGTCGGCGTGGATGCGCCGACTTAAAAATTCAGGGAGGAATTGTTTTTTACTTAGTCCAAGTGTTCCATGTAGTCACGGAGACGCTGGTTCATCAGCGCTTTCGACGTCCAGAATGTCTCTGCTAGCTGCTGGATGATGTCGATGGAGCTATCGATAACTTCCACTTCTTTACGCAGCATTTTGCCTGGGATGAGCAGCAAACCCGCAAAAATGTTGGCCTGGATCTCGAGAAGCTCGGCCGGCGACTCAACAAAGTGGCGGAACGAGGCGTGACCGGTACGGGTCAGGTGCTTGAACAGCTCCTTAGCCAGCAAGAACCGGACGTAAGGCCTGATGTCAGGACCACGGTAACGCACCGTCGTGATCGATGTATCACCGGCACCCTCGGTCTCGATCTTGATAGCGCGGTCAATCGTCTCATCAGCGATCAAGTTGATACCGTTAAAGAGTTTATAAACTTCGGGAAGGTAGACCGGCGCTTCCGTGAAGTTACCAGCATTGATGACTACCTCGGCAGCTTTAACAATGCTTGGGCGATCGGTGTCGAAGATTTCCTCGAAGGGCTTTTGCGTGCCTTCGTTTTGCCAGCGCGTTGGATTTTTAAAGAATTCCTTCTTTAAATTTTCCAAGCTGCGACCTTGCAGTGCGAATGAGCCGTAGCCACGGTACTCAAACACGGCTTCCTCTAGCCCAACCTTGCCCGAGGCAATGTCGATCAGGAGGCGCTCATCGATCGCTAGATGATCGGCGATGCTACGCAACGTCGATAGAGCGCGAATGTTTTTCTTACCCTTTTTCCAATGACTGCAATCCGCTGGATCGTAGCCGAGGATAGCCCCAACGTCTTGGTCGATGACCTTAACGTTGCCCTCGTAGCGAATTTCAAGGGCCTCTTTGCAAAATTTAAACAACGTCGCAGAATGCGGATACCTGTTTTCGGCCGTCTTTTTCATGACCGAGTCCTCCCTGGAGTTAACGCCTTCAAAGCAAGAGACGGCCTAATGGCCTGGGCGGCGCAGCATCCTGCCACGCATTTGACGACTAGATTGAATATTGGAGCCTAGTACAATTAGAAACGATTTTGCCCGAACGGTCAAGGAGGCGAGAAAAAGCTGCGAGCAGGGGTAGTAGGAACACTCCTCCCCCCTCTCTCGCAGCCCTACAGTCAAAACATTTGGGTTTACTTAACGGCTTCCAGAATCGCGATCGTCATCGGACCAGGAAGCTTACTGACCTTACATTCAACCAGCTCGGATACCTTAGTGATGAGACCTTGAGCCCGCTCAGGAGTCTCACGCTCACGCCCTTTCAGGCGGACCGTTACCTTGACCTTGTCCCCGCGCTCGAGGAAGCGGCGGATGGCTGCCACCTTGGTCTGCAGGTCGTGATCAGAGATGTTGACCTTGAGCTGAATCTCTTTAAGTTCTGAGGTCTTAGCCTTACTTTGGCGGGCCTTCTTTTTCTCGTATTCCAGCTTTTTGAAGTCCTGGATCCGGACCACTGGGGGGTCAGATTTATCGCTAACGATGACCAGGTCTAGACCTTGCTCTTCGGCTTGACGCAAGGCCAAATCGGCCGACACGATATCATTGACGCCCTCTCCCACTAGCCGTACACGGGGAACTGAGCGCGCCATCGCACGAGTAAAAATATCCAATCGAAACAGTCTCCTCTGACGTTAACACCATACTGGCAAGCCCTTGCCAAGATACTTCTCATACCTGAAATCGGGTAATAAATACAGCATATTTGCTTTGGACTGAAGCCTAGTGTGGGAGCTAGCTTGCTTGTTTCGGAGCGCTCACGCATAATCAGGCGAAACAGTAAATATTTCTTTCAGTTATAAGGGGACTTTTATGATGAAGATCACCAGCCTAATGACGGGAGCAGCCCTGGCCCTCGTGAGCGCTACGGCATCGGCAGCAGTTTGGGAAATCGATGCATCCCACTCGTCGGCGAGCTTTAAGATCAAGCACTTGGTAGTGGCCAACGTGCGCGGTGAAATCGGCGGCATGAAGGGCACCGTCGACCTCGACGACAAGAACCTCGACAAAGCCAAGGTAGTTGCCTCTCTCGACCCGGCGACGATCGACACCAAGAACGCTGACCGTGACAAGCACTTGCGCAGCCCTGACTTCTTCAATGTCGAAAAATGCAAAGAGATTAAATTCGAATCCAAAACGGTCAAAGGCACCGCGCCAAACCTAAAAGTCACCGGCCCCCTGACCCTCAACTGCATCACTAAAGACGTTGAGTTAGCGGTTGAAGGCCCGACCCCAGCCGTGAAAGGCTTTAAAGGAGAGCTGCACCGTGGGTTTACTGCGACGACCACGATCGACCGTAAAGAATTCGGCCTTAGTTGGAACAAGACCCTCGATGGCGGCGGCCTCGTCCTCGGCGAGAAGGTCGACATCACCCTCGAGATTGAAGTCGTAGGCCAAGAGAAACCAGCTCACTAAGGTTTCCTGGCTTCGACACCCCTAGGTGAACATAATCCGAAAAATAATCCAGCCCTGACGCTAAAGCGCCAGGGCTGCTTCATCGTGAGGATGCGACGTCAGACACCGTGAACGGCGCTGCGTTTTGCAAACAATTCAGGGCTGCCCTCGTCATCAGCGGCCGTTGTGTCGTCGAGGGGCTCACGGTCAAAATCCGTGAGCGAAGTGATGACCCCAACGATGCGGTACAAGGTTGCGGACATGATGAAGGCAAAGAAGCCAACAAACACCGTCGCCGTGATGTGCTTCCATAATAAGCTGAAGTCACCGGTAATCGCACCGCCTTTACTTGCGAAAACCGCAGTAAGCAGCATACCAACAACACCACCGATACCGTGACAAGCAAAGACGTCCAAGGTGTCAGCAAGGCGCGTCTTCAGCCATTGGGCATTCACGGCCCAATTTGAAATGAGTGCCGCGACTGCACCTATCACCACACTTGCCCCGACAGAGATGAAACCGGCCGCCGGCGTTACCGCAACTAAACCCACTACAGAGCCAATAGCTGCATTAAGTGCACTGGCGCGACGACCACAGATCACGTCCACAAGGACCCATGCGACCATGGCTGCTGCAGCCGCCGTATTTGTGGTCAAGAATGCCGTGACAGCCCCACCATCAGCAGCAAGCTGCGAGCCAGCATTGAAGCCAAACCAACCGAACCAAAGGAGACCAGTGCCGAGAAGTACAAAGGGGATGTTGGCAGGAATCACATGATGGTTGCCATCACCCTTGCGGCCCACAGCGAGAGCTCCGGCAAGCCCGGCAAATCCCGCCGTCATATGGACTACAGTGCCACCAGCAAAATCGAGCACACCCCACTTACGGAGCAGCCCATCTGGGTGCCAAGTCCAATGTGCCAACGGCGCGTAAACAAACAAGGTGAAGAGAATCATGAAAAACACAAAGGACGAAAACTTAATGCGTTCTGCAAAGCTACCCGTCACCAACGCAGGAGTGATGATAGCGAATTTCATTTGGAACAGGGCGAATAGCGCAAGCGGGATGGTAGGGGCCAGAGCCGGATAGGGGGCGGCGCCCACGTTTTTAAACATAAAGAAGGTACGCGGGTCACCTATGAGCCCGTACAAGGAGTCCCCAAAGGACAGACTAAAGGCCACAGCTACCCACAGGAGGCTCACCACTCCCATGGCAATAAAGCTCTGAAACATAGTCGTGACGACGTGTTGGCGACTGATCATGCCGCCATAGAAAAAGGCTAACCCAGGTGTCATGAGCAATACGAGCGCTGTGGATGCAAGCATCCAGGCCGTGTCGGCATTACTGATGGGATCTGCTGCGGTAGGAGGGGTGAGGCTCGGTACGCTGACTAACGCACCACCGAGGATCACAGCGGCCAACGCCGCCAGCGCCGTGACGCGCTTTCTGCTGCTCATGGGGGTCTCCTTTAATCTTTTAGAATCGAGAACTCTAAAAAAAACTGGCTCTGTCCAACTGTGCTGAATCCAACCCTAGGTCAGACTCTCACAATCAAACTTGGAACCAGCGGCATCATAGCAAACATTTTTTTGCTTAAACAATACTATAGTTAGAAAAAATCAAAGTAAGGTAGCCGCAGCAGTTGCAAGCTCGCTACGCTCACCTTTTTTCAAGGTTACATGTGCTGCGATCGGCTCACGGCGAAACTTCTCGATGACATAAGTGAGACCGTTATTCTGCGAGTCGATATAAGGATTATCAATCTGGTAAGGGTCGCCCGTCAGGACAATCTTAGTACCCTCCCCCGCTCGTGTCAGGATGGTTTTGATCTCGTGCGGGGTCAAGTTTTGGGACTCATCGACGACAAAATAAATATTGGGGAGTGAGCGACCACGGATGTAGGTCAAAGGCTCAACCTGCAGCATACCCTGATTGATCAGTTCCTGATAACTCTTGCTGAGCCTCTTCTGCCGCGTGTGAGTGCCGCCACTCAGCAGGAGCTCCAAGTTGTCATAGATGGGCTGCATCCAAGGATTCAGCTTCTCATCTAAGTCACCGGGCAAAAACCCGATGTCTTTACCAAGTGGGAATACCGGCCTTGCGACAAGCAGCTTATGGTACTCGTCCTCATCGGTCGTCTTAGCAAGCCCCGCAGCGATTGCTAGCAAAGTCTTACCCGTACCAGCGTTGCCGCTCAGCGTTACTAACTTGATATTGTCGTCGAGCAGAGCTTCAAGGGCAAAGATTTGCTCAATGTTCCGAGGATAAATACCCCAAACGCCCTCGGCCTGGTTTTCCAGCATCCGCACGACGCCCTCTTGGGCATCAAATTTGCCGTAAACAAACTGCGCGGCGTCATTCTCATCCTCAAGAATCACAAATTGGTTTGGCATGATCTCAATGCCGGCCAACCGGATTTCTCGCTTGGTGTAGAAGCCATTAATGGCTTGAGCATCAACCTTCAGCGTCAAAATGCCGCTGTAAAGATGCGAGATGTCGACTTTGTCCGCTTCAAAGTCCTCGGCCTGGATACCAAACGCATCCGACTTGATCCGCAGGTTCGAGTCTTTGGTGATAACAATGACGGCCCTAGTCTCGCCGAACTGCTTCTGCAGCGTCAAGGCGATCGCTAGGATATGGTTATCCGTGCCATCCACTAAAAGCTCGGGCAAGATCTCCATATTGTGGCCAAGGTAGACAAAGAGACTACCGCTATCAGGCCGATCATCAAACAGCTTCACCCCCGACGAGAGCGTCCCGCGCACGCGCAGCCGATCCAATATCCGCGACACCTCGCGGGCATTACGCCCAGTCTCACTGAGGTCCTTCTTAAACGTGTCGATTTCCTCGATCACAGAGATCGGGATCACCACATCATTGTCGTCAAATTTAAATATACTGTCGGGACTGTTTAGAAGAACGTTGGTATCGAGGATGAAGACCTTTTTCATGGAACTCTTTCGGCTACGGCCGTAGAAAAATGTTTGTCTGCTGAATATAGATACTTACTAAACCATTGTCATGAGTTATTATCCAGCAAAGAACCTGTAAAAAAAAATGCTAAAGGGGACTGGGGACATGGAGCTTGATGCCGCTCAAGCGATCAGTGAACTGTCACGACAGCACCGGGAACACTTCCAGAAGCAGCGCATAATTCTACCATTCGCTGAGTATCTCGAGCTCGTCCGCGAGAACCCGTTGGCGCTGACCCGCAGTGCTGCCGCATACATGCGCGATACCTTCGACCATTTTGGTCAGCGCGATCTCGGTAAGAATCAGGGCTCACGCTTCAAGCTATTCGATATTAACCGCGAGAAGACCGGCCCCATAGTCGGCGGAGAGCCCGTTCAGGATGAAATTTATAACGTGCTCCAAGCCTTTGTCAGGCAGGGCTACGTCAATAAACTTATCCTACTTCACGGACCCAACGGCTCGGCAAAAACTTCGACGATCGAAGCGATAGCCTCCGGCATGCAAAAGTATAGTGAGCTGCCTGAAGGTGCCGTGTATAGCTTCAACTGGATCTTCCCCAACGATAAGGCGACGCAGGCGCCACTTAAGGGTGATAGCGGCCCCATTGGATTTGGTGCCTTGTCAGAAAAAAATGCTGACATCCACGGCTCGTATGCCCTCCTCGACGACACGCAGATCGCCTCAAAGATCTCGTCCGACTTCAAAGATAATCCGATCTATTTAATCCCCATGCCAGAGCGGGAACAGTGGCTACGCAAATGGATCGCCGCTCATCAGGGGCGCCGGCCAGAGGACGTCGAGTTACCGCCTCATATTAAACAGTCGGGCCTCTCAAAGCGCAACCAGCTGATCTTCGAAAATCTACTGAACGCCTACGACGGCGACGTCGCCAAAGTACTGCGCCACGTGCAAATTGAGCGCTTCTTTTACTCGCGCCAGTACCGGGTTGGCATTTCCACAGTCGAACCGCAAATGGCAGTCGACGCTGTCGAAAAACAGCTGACCATGGATCGCAACATCGCCAACATGCCGTCGCTTTTGCACAACATCCGCTATTACGAGGCACAAGGGGAGCTGATTGAAGCCAACCGCGGACTACTGGAGTTCTCGGACTTACTGAAGCGACCACTCGAGTCCTTTAAGTACCTGCTGACCACTGTCGAGAAATCATCGATAAGTCTGCCGTCGTCGACCGCTAATCTCGACATGGTTTTTCTTGCCACCACCAATGAAAAACACCTAGACACGTTCAAAACTATTCCAGACTTTAGCTCGTTTAGAGGGCGCTTTGAACTCATCACGGTGCCTTACCTACTCAGACCATCGCAGGAGATGCAAATCTACACGCGCGATGTTGAGGCCTTGTCAAAAACCAGGCCTTTTGCACCCCATGCCCTTAAGCTACTGTGCATTTGGGCCGTCATGACTAGGTATAAACAGCCCGATCCAGAGTACTATGACAGTAATTACCGCAGTCTCGTTGCTAAACTTGATCCGCGGTCTAAAGCACGCCTCTACGAGGACGAACCGCTACGCCCAGTATTCAAAAACGCTGAGGAATCGCAACTACGCGAACTCCGTACCCGCATCATGAACGAGTCGGTAGGTTTAGTGGTCTACGAGGGGCGCTTTGGTGCCTCACCGCGCGAAATCAAACAACTACTGCAACGCAGCGCTCAGAATGCCCACCATCAGACCGTCACACCCATGGTCATTTTCGAGGAACTCGAACGTTTGACCAAAGATCGAACAGTCTATGAATTCCTGCAATTCGAGCCGCGCGGCAAGTATCACGATGCCGCCCAGTTTATCGGCGTAATTAAGGACGAGTTTGCTGATATTTTCGAAATCGAGACCCTGAAGGCGATGTCGATGGTAGCTGAAGAGGAGTACGAAAAACTTCTCAGCCGCTACATAGAAAATGTCGTCGCCGAAGTGAAGCGCGAAAAGATCTACAACACGGCCTCAGAACAATATGAACCCGCTAACCAGAATCTGATGCAAGAGATTGAGAAGATCATTGGCATCCAAGGCTCTTCCGAACGTCACAGAGAGGGGATGCTCAGTCGTCTGGCCAGCTGGCGACTCGATCACCCCCGCGACGAACTAGACATAAGTCATGTCTTCCAAGATATACTGGCGCGCATTCAGGAGCATTATCACGCTCAGCACAAGAATGTGGTGCAAGTGGTTTACCAGGCGATGCTGGCACTCGGCACTGAGGATGAGCGTTCCGTCAGTGACAAAGATAAGGAAGCAGCGCGCGAGACCTACAGAGAGCTCGATCGCCGCTTTGGTTATGACGAGATCTCGGCTCGCGAATCACTCAAGTTCATGCTGAAGCACAACAAGAAACGCAAGAAACCGAGTTAAACCTGCTCCCGAATCAGCTGCTTGACTTGTTCAGGCAGCTGTTGACCCGTAGCGAGCTTCTTGTCCTCGACATAGATACGACTAATATGTACCCGCGTATCACCCGATATCAAAGATGGTGAGGCATAGTCCTCAATCGCAAATACCCGCGGGAATTGCTGATCATCTTTTTTAATGAGACGCAGGTAGTTGTGACTGAGCTCATGTTCTCTGCGCGTTCTAAACGTGGTCAGAGAGCTCTCGGATGATACTTGTTCAAATGGGATGCCCTCACGGGCCAAGAGCTTAGATGCCGCCTCGGTAGCATGGTCGCCGGCGCTCCGATCCTTGCCGGTAATTTCAAACACGCGCTTCCATAGGCGCCTATGACGTAGCAACTGAGCCAGGAGCTCCTCAAAGCGTGCCTTTTGCGCAGCCGGTAAACGCTCCGCCGCGGCTGCAAGACAGGGTTCGATGTTGTACTCGTCCAAATCGGCATAAGCTGTGAGATCCGTAGGCATGGTCCAGCCACCCAGCATGCGCGCTAAATGGGCCAACATGGCCTCTGCCGCGACCGATGTTTTATGGAAATACAGCTGGAGATACATCGAGTGCCTAGCACGCAGGTAGTCTTCAAAAGCTGCCAATCCCGAAAGATTGATCGCCATGTGGACACCCTGATCACGCTCGTCATAATAAATCGAGAGCGACTCTTGAATCCGCGTCGCGTCAAAAATACCGTAAACAACACCGCACTCGCGCGAGTCGCGCAGTAGATAGTCCATACGGTCCGTGTCGACTTCGCCCGAGATCAGTTCGTGGCATAGACGGTAAACGCCGTGCTTCAATAGTGGCGAATTTGGTGCCGGAGCTATGGCCGGGTTGATGACACTGACGACATCGCGAGGATCGATCTTCAGCGAACCCTGATAACTCAGATTGATCTCGGTGAGCAACTTATCGACCAAAAGGAGTGTATAAACCTCGTGCCGTACAGACTTAGTCGCTGGATCTTGGCCGGACGCCGCGATATTGAGGCAGGACTCCTCAAGATATTCACGAAGATAAGTCGGGATCTTATCACGATTGGCCGTGAGCATTGCCTTCCAACTCGGTAAGAATCGCTCCCCACTATGAGAGAATGGAGGGTGACCCAGATCGTGCAGAAGGGCAGCTAAACGCACTGTTTGTAGCGTATAGGCTGAGCCAAAAATTTCCTCTATCAAGGGAAACGTGGGAGCAAGTAAACCGTGCACCAGAGTCTGATCACCGATCTTTACGCCGCGCCGTTCGATAGAGGCGAAATCACGATAACGCCCACAGCTCTGCGCTAACCGCTGCTGATTAGAGCGCATCTTGCTCCAGGTGAATCCCGTTAGCTGCATCACCCCTAGAGAGTGCTCAAACCGGGTGTGCGTCGCACCAGGAAACACCAGGGATAGAAACGCTAACTGCTTGATGCGACGAAGGCGCTGCACCATCGGGTGATCGATCACGCGATCTTCAAGCGCCGTGATATCTACCGTGCCATGCACATTGCCACGAATCCGTCGGACGATCTCTAGATCAAAATCACTCACGATAGTAACTACCTATGATATCTTGCACGTGACTTATGCCGCGCAACTTCAGCTCAGCCGCTAATTCAACCAAAAGCTGATGCACTACCCATGGGCCACGGTAAACTAGAGCCGTATAAATCTGAACGGCACTCGCACCGCGCGCCAGCTTTTGAAAGATGTCAGCTCCACTCAGCACACCGCCGGTTGCAATCATCGGTAGACGACCTTGGTGGACCGCATAGGCCCACTCGAGACACGCCGTAGAAAGCGCCATCAAGGGATGGCCGCTCTGCCCGCCAGCCTCAGGTACCGCCACGCGATGCGTATTGCTGACGATAATCCCACGGAATCCTCGCTCACTGATAGCCTCGACTAGCGCCTGAAATTCACGACGGTCCATATCGGGATCAAGCTTAACCCAGACTTTAGGCAAGCGATCACCAATCTCGTCGGCTAAACTGTGAATAAAAGTCGGCGTAGCCAGATCGCGCAGTCCGGGTGTATTCGGCGACGAGATGTTGACGACAAAATAGTGCGCCAAATCCCCGAACGCGCTCATAACCTGCAGATAGTCATCGATCGCACGATCCGCAGGCGTATTCTTATTCTTACCGCAGTTGATGCCCAGCGGAACAAGATCATGTTGCCAGTTGAGGCGTCTCAACCTGTCGGCGATTGTCGCGGCGCCGTCACTGTTAAACCCCATTCTGTTTATAAGCGCGAGCTGTTCAGCTTGGCGAAAAAGGCGCGGCTTTGGGTTACCAGGCTGGGCCTGCGGTGTGACCGTACCAACCTCAAGCATACTGAAGCCCATGCGGGCGAACGCTGCTGGCACGCGGCAATGCTTATCAAAACCCGCCGCAAGTCCGATAGGATGAGGCAAGTCACCGATACCGGGCAGGGTCACTCCCATACCAGCCGTCAACGGGTCGATGAACGGCGTCGATACGTGATCCAGGATACCCCTGGCCAAAAGGCTCATACCTATATCGTGTGCCGTCTCGGCCGGCAGGAGGCGGAGCAGGGCTGTGCCAACGCCACTGATCCATGCACCCAGCGATCCCCGCATGGGCACATGAGTAATTGTCGCGATTTTGGCAGTTTCACTCATCGCCCGCAGCTTACCCGCCTTAAACCAAGCACTCAAGAGATTAACCTTGGTAGGCAAATCATGTACAATAGAAATAGCCACGCGAGCATTCGCTTCCTAGCACTCCGTTATTCTCCTGCGCTTCATCCTTCAGACCCATATCCATCGCCATCACAGCCACCCCAGGTCGGCACCAGCCACCCGAGATTGGCCACTTAACCCTGTTATTTCTGGGAGATGCACCGTGAACTTGAACGTTCTTCGCTACCGCACACGGCCAGAGGAAGATTGGCGGACGTGGAGATTTAGCCCTGCCACGGGGCGTCTGCGCACCTACTTGTACGTCAACGCAACGCGGTCAGAACTCAGCGACATCGCATCCGGACTCGTCTTTGCGCTCACCGGCAAGGTCGCTCCCAATAAAATCCACGAGGTGGCCCTGCAATTGAGCGACGACGGTGGCCACACCTGGGTCGTGCAACGCCGCGGCAACGTCTCACGGGTCATGCGCGACGGCGTCGCCCTGCCCAGCGGTGACGGCGAGAAGGCACTTGCCTCCGCCCTATACGAACACGATCAGTCTATGATCTCACAGCTCGAAGTGGCTCAATTTGAGATCCAGGGCATGGCCGAGGACCTGCGCATCATCACCCTAGGCGCCAGTGCTGCCTCAGCGACAGCACAAAGCATTAAAGACATCGCCCACCAACAAATCCTCAGCATGGCGGCTAAATGCGCTGAGTTATTTAAATTACCTCAGCTGAGTGATCCGCGGGTCATTGTGCAATTAGCCGCCGATGCCGCTCCCGTGCATACCCAGTATCACGAGTTGGCGCGGCAGTTTCAGGACCTCAAGGAGGAGACCCAAGGTCTCGTCGCCAACGAAACACCGCAAGTTGCTGCCCTCTCCAGTGAGCTTGAGCTCCTCGATAAGTTGGCAGAGATCGCCTCTCCTCTTCTTCAACCAGGGATCACACTCAAATCACTCAAGGACGATTTGGCTAAAGTCGATGGCGACGTCGCAGAGCTTTGCGCCAGCATGGGGGTTGAGGTTACTGAGGGCAAACTACCGCCCTGTGATTTTCGCACTGCGATAGCAAATCTTAGCCGTCTTGAGGCTTACTCGCGACTCATCCACGCCACGCAAGATGCAAGGCGCTACTATCAGCAACATCTGGAGCCAGCCCATCAACGCTACGTCAAGCTTGCAGAAACTGGAGTCGCCGGCGACAGACAAGTCGCCGGTGAGCTCGAACAGTGTTTAGCCTCTCTGCAAGTGCGTTTGCGTCACCGTGAGACGAAATTGCAGGCATCTGCGCCAGAAATGCAGCGCGCTAAAACCTGGTTCGACCGATTCAAAAATAAGCACGAGGAATTGGTTCCGGCTAATGACCTGCAGATCATAGACGAACAGGTTGCCGCCGACCTTGAAACGGCGGAGATGGCAATCACCTATGCGCTAAAGCGCATCAAAGATTTTAATACCGGTCTCGATGTCGCCCGCCAACAGCACGACAGGACTCTTGCTGCTCTTGATAAAGCACACGACAACCTCCTCCGAAACTACACCAAAATTCGTGAACAATGGTTAGCGACAGCAAAAAAATCAGCTCTACCCGACGACCTCGATCTCAATAAGTTACTGGTCATCGCCACGAAGCACGGTAAACTTGCAGCTCTAAACGAAAAACGCATCGACCTCATTCAAAAGCTGAAATCGTTTAGTGCCAACTTAGTCAAAAGCGAGCGTCTCGTACGCGATTGGCGCCAAGTCACTGGCAGTCAAAATGTCAGCGATCTGAGCAATCCGAGTATCCTCCTAGGTGAGGTCCAGGGACTACTCAGGTACCGCGACAATAAGCGCAAAAGGCTTGATCAAATGCGCAGCGCTGCCGCAGAGGTTAAGGCCAGCGCTAATTTGCGCGAACTCCTCAAATCAAGACGCAAGTCTCTCTTGAGTAGCTGGCAAAATTTATTCGAGCAGTACCATATCCCGGCCTTCCCCATCCACGATGAGCGCTGCCCAGAATTCCTCAAAGTTGCAACTTTGATAGAAGCCCTATCGTTGGTACACGTGACGCAGGAATCGCAGGACAAAAAGGTTGCGATCGACAGTTCGTCCGATGCTGTGCTCAGCATTTATACATGGGACGAGGAGCGCACGAGCCAAAAACATCGGCTCGCCCTACTGAGCGCTATCGATGACGCAACACCGTGCGAGCCACGTATATTCCTCATAGCTGACGATGACTTTGCCGCCATGCTAGCACCAGCAGGCTTTGGCCGTGGCCAAGCGGTCGAGAAGACCATTGCACCCGCCGCCGCAGCGCCGAGTAGAACGGGGCCTCAGCATCATCAGGTAAGGCCGGCTGCAGCACCATCAGCCACCCCCGTGAACTCCACGCCTAGCGTAGCGGCTCCGGGTGCGATGAGCGACCGCGCGCGGCGCGCTTTGGAGACACTTACAGCGAAACGTTAAGGACGAGGCCCGTGACCACCTTAGGTGATCATGGGCCTCTTTTTTTGGTTCAATGCATACCGGAAACATCATCAAGTTCGCGAGGACAGGCTACCTCAGCATACTGTAGATTCGGATTGTCAGCCGCCTCGAACCAGTCGACGAACCACATACATCCACGCAATAGATCGCTCCGACCGGCGGTACCGAAGAGCGTGTTACATTTTTCACGCACACAGCTCTTATAGACATCTAGCTCAGCATTGTAGCCATGTTTCTGTTTACATGCCGACAAAATACCTCCGTACTGCGCACCTAGCTCCGCGTCAGACACGTTCCACTGCCGACTACAGGCATTGAAAGCCCCAACGCCACCGCCCGGAATCAGCAGATCGAACTGACCACCATTGACGTCATGGCCGATGTTCGTCGCCTGCACAATCATACGCTTATTGGCGAGTCTCCTTGCGCCCTTATCCTCGCCGTAGTGACCTTCGCCGTTAAATGTGAGCTCGTAACATTTGCCGCAGACCGATCCAGGAGTTGGAACGGCTGCAAACCCATAAGATAGCGTGTCACTTTTAGCCCAAGGTGCCATACCAAAGCAGGTGAAGCCGTCCCCCCCACCACAGCTAGACTGATGCAAAAAGTGGCGACCGTGACTGTGATTGTTGATGTCGCAAGTACCAACTGGTCTCGCACCTCCACCGACGTTACCTGGCCACCCGCAGTGAGGTTTACAGCAGTCCCAGTAGCGCGTGGCATAACCGTTGGCCTGGACTCGCGGTTTTTGCTGCGTGGGATCGCCACCGGTCTGGTCTTGTTGGCTGGGATCCCTCGGGTTTTGTTCAGGCAATTCTTGCTGACGGTCTGGGCCCTGCTCGGCCGCGGATCTTGCTTTACTACAAAACGGCACCGCTATGACGGCGACCACGATGATTAGTACACGCGCTAAATACTGACGGCCAGATGCAATAAGCATAACTGATCCTTTGTTTGACAGTGGCGGTGAAGCGAGGCTAGTCCTCGCAGAGGAACTGCGGCTGGGGTGAGGGTGTAACCATGAAGTTGTTTATATTTTACCTAATTAGACGGACAAGACCAATCCCGATGATACGGCGAAATAGCCACCACCACCGGCGGCATGAGGGACAATACGATGCCGCGGTGTTCCGTAATCACTAGTAAAATTTGCCGTTTATTTGTTTTCGCTAAAGCTTTCAGACGCTCCTGCCGAGTACTAGCGCGGTTACGTTGATGCAGGTTTCACGAAGGGAGCCTCAGATGTCAGTTTCTAGGAAGTATAGAGGAACAGGAAAAGTCGGAGTGAGTAGCTGGGGCGGCCTGATGGCAGCTTGCCTCCTCACCCTAAACTTGGGTGGGTGTAGTAGCGCCAACTTTGATGCACCGACGGGCACCGCTAAGGCTGGGCCGAGCAAGCCGACCAAGCCGTCGCAGCCTACCACCGGACGCGGCAAGCGCGGCGATGCCGATGGCTCTTCTGGTGGAGGTCCTGCGGATCAACCACAATCACTGGCGCTATCGTGTGCCGAGTTAGCCGATCCCGAAACCGCCAAGGTAGAAATCCTACCGGACAAAAACGGTAAAGCCAGGATGGCTGAACTTACAGGATCGATCTGCCCAAAACCGCAAAGACCATCGCGCATCACCGTGCTTTTCTTGATTGACTGGTCTGGCTCCATGCAGACTATGGATCCCAAAGTAGGAGATTCCTGCGGTCGATTGCAGGCCGCTAAGGCGATCACCAGCTACCTCAAGAATTCAGCTGATCCTAGCACCGTGGTGCAGGAAGGCATGATTCCGTTCTCGACCGCTGTCGACGTGACGGGAATCATCCCACTCGCCGACGTCGACACCTTTGCTCAGAGTCTCGTGGCCGATAAGTTTTGCCGCGCTGCCGGTGCCACCAATTATCACGCTCCCCTTCAGCAGGCGCGATATATGCTGCAAGGCGTGCAAGGTCGGGTGCTGATCTACTTCATCACGGACGGCGCGCCCAACGTGAAGCTGGACGGTTCCTTCAGCTTTGATAACGATCCGACCGTGATCGGCCATGCTATCGATGCCGGGCGTGCACTCAAAGACGTGACCCCTGGTGTGACACTGAACAGTATTCTGCTGGGTGCTCAGGCAGCCACAGCACAGTCCACTATGACCAATGTGACCGGCGACCCAAACCGCGTCAAACTTGTCAGCAACGCCACTGATTTGGCAGGCTCGATCCTGAAGTTTGAGCCACCGACGTTGGTGCCAACCTCGGCTACCGCAACGCTCACCTCGGGCGGGGTTTCGAAACAGGTCGCCATAGCCTCGATAGATCCGGATCCTAATAATCCCGGTAACTGGATCTTCAAGACTGCGCCGTTCGAACTAGAGGGACTCGACGGCACTCTCGAGGTGGAAGTGAAGGACAGCGACGGCGGCAGCAGCAAGTCAACGGCCAAGGTGGGCGTCAAATCCCCCTAAGTTTTATTAATGTCCTCCGGCGTGATCGGTGCTAAAGTGCCGGTCCCGCGCCATAAGTGTACCTCGGTCACGAGACGGTGGCCGGGGCATGACTTTTTTGGGAGGATGTGAAGTGGTTGCAGTGATTTACGGTTGTGGAGTTTTGGCCATTTTGGCCGCCGTGTTTTATGCATGGCGCGTCGTTAGGGTGCCGATTGAGGCAGGGACCACTGCCCAAGTCGACCGATTGAAAGAGATCTCTGACGCTATCGCTGAAGGCGCCATGGCCTTTTTGTCGCGCGAGTATTTATTCGTGGGGGCTTTTGCCCTCGCATTTGCTGGTCTTATCTACTTTGCTCTTAATACCGGCACATTGCCGTTCAACGAGGGCGCTTACAGTGCCGTTTCGTTCTTAGCTGGCGCTGTGACCTCGAGCATCTGCGCCTTTTTAGGTATGAAGATCGCGACCATGGGTAACGTGCGTGCGACCTCCCGCGCGCAGCAGAGCATTGGTTCCGCATTCCGCGTGGCCTTTGATGCTGGGGCCGTCATGGGCTTCGGACTCGTTGGCTTAGCTTTACTCGCACTCATCACCATTACCCTCGTCTACACCCAACTCCTCGGCAAGCCTGAGCTGGTCATGGATATGGTTGCCGGCTTCGGTCTGGGCGGCTCTACAGTTGCTCTTTTTGGACGCGTCGGCGGCGGTATCTACACCAAAGCAGCAGACGTCGGCGCTGACTTGGTCGGTAAGGTGGAACAAGGCATTCCCGAAGACGATCCGCGTAACCCAGCCGTGATCGCCGACAACGTCGGTGACAACGTCGGTGACATTGCGGGTATGGGCGCGGATCTTTTCGGGTCGCTCGCTGAAGCAACCTGTGCAGCCCTGGTCATCGGTGCAACGGCAGAAGCCATCGCCACTAACGTCGATGCCCTGCTTTACCCGATCGCTATTTCTGCCGTCGGCATTCCGGTCTGTTTGCTGACAGCATTGTTCGCGCGCTTGGGCAAAGACAGCACCGCTGTCGAGCCCGTACTGAAACGTCAGCTACTTATCTCCACCGTGCTGATGTCCATCGCTATCTATCTCGTCACCGACAAAGTGATGGTTGAGTCGTTTACTGTCGGCACCACCGTCGTGACTAAAACAGGAGTACTTGCCTCCATCCTAGCGG
>VGTI01000064.1 GCA_016874735.1 Deltaproteobacteria bacterium | reverse complement strand
TCCCGACGTGACGGCTAAAGTCCACAATCTTTGATCCGATCATGAAAGAGTAGCGTGGCAATCACGCTGCTCTTTTTGACATACTGCCGCTTACCTTGGACAGCCGTCTTAAATGTGGATAAGAACACTTATATCTCCGCCGTGAACGACGGATTTTTACGGCACTTAGGATAAAAGTCTTGATAGACTGCCTGAGTTTATCCAACAGAAATTTCGGGCTTGGGTAGTGGCAGTCGAGCGGGACGGTATGCAAGCAGTGCGTCGGCTTAAAGGTTTTCATGATGAACCCCTTCGGGGAAATCGAGCCGGTCAACGGTCGGTGAGACTTAACCTAGCGTACCGCGCAATTTATATTGAGGGTCACGATGGGTCTATACTCATCGCAGAGGTGATTGAGGTAAACAAGCATGAGTACTAAGTCAAAAAAACATCATGGCAAGGCGTCGCTTAATAAAAAACTCGGTCCAATGACTTTTGGTAATTTCCTAAGTTCATGGCGCGAGAGTCTTGGTATGACTCAGGTTGCATTCGCTAAGAAACTTGGTATATCAGCGAGTAATCTTTGTGATATTGAGAAAGCTCGTCAGCTTGTCAGCGCAAAAAAGGCTGCTGAGATTGCAGATAAAATTGGGTACTCGCGAACCGTCCTTGTGGAACTAGCGCTTAACGAACAGTTATCGGCCGATGGACTTAGCATGAAGGTTAAAGCCGAGGTTGCTTAGAACTTTTAGACTACTGTCGCTTACCTTGGACAGACGTTTTAATTGTGGATAAGAACACCTAGGGACCGACCGCCATCCAATGCACACAGTCGCACGCATAGCTGCTCCCTGCTACCCATCCAGTCCAGGAGAAAGCGGTGGTGCTCTTCCCGCTCAACCGTATACCAGTGCAGCCGTTATTGTCCCCGCTCTCATCTATCGTCAGAAAAATACGAGGTATCGAAGTGAATGCCGTTGAGAATGTGACCGTCCCCGAGCTCCCAGCGTTGCCAGGAGTGCAGTCGCCAATAGTGCCTGTCTGAATCATGCTAATGGCGCTGCCACCACTACCGATCTTGACGGATCCAGCTACCTCAAGTTTGGCAGCCGGCGCTGTGGTACCGATACCGACGTTGCCAGCATTTCGCCAGGCGTTGATGCCGTCTGAACCCCACGTTGCGCCAGATCCAGCGCCGGCTCCGTTACCAGGTATCCAACAACGATAGCTTGAACTGTTATTTGGCGCCCAAGTACTGCTTTGATTGCTCGTTTCCATTGTCGACATACCGGGTGAAGAGCCACCGTACCAATCGCTATCGCCCGTCCATTCGCGGGCTACAAACCGGTTTGCTAGTCCATTATAGTTGTTTAGAGCGATATATAGTTCCTGAAACATTGGCAGTCTGCCGCCGTATGACGTGTAACAATTCGACGATGCCAAATACCAATTCGCCGCCGTATTTGTTGTGTTTTGTACGCAACCAAGTCGTTTGGAATTGAATTCAATTGATGTAAAGCCCGCGGGACATGCTGCGGAGGAAATCGCAGCTGTCGTCTGTGTAGTGCCATCTGGGAACATAATGCCATCGGTACCAGCAGACCCTCCGATCGCAAGTTTAGCGCCCGGTGCTGTAGTCCCTATCCCGACGTAGCCAGAATTTGTTATCAACATTTTTGTATCTGCATACGAATTGGTCGCAAAACCGATCGCATCTGAGGACAAAAGCTCAAGGCGTCCAATCCAACGGCTTATGTATCCCGTCGAACCGTCGATGCCGTTATCTAATTTGATTTGAGCTTGTTGGCCAGCAACACTACCACCGATATGTAATGAGGATCCTGGACTTGTTGTTCCAATTCCGACGTTGCCACTAGAGCGGTAAACATCGGATCCCGATGTGGTCCAGTTGGAGAAGGGAGCCGTACTCACCCAGGTCGTGCCATTCGAGGTGAGGACGTTACCGTTCGTGCCCGGCGCCACGGCTTGGACTGGGCTGGTACCGTTACCTAAAATGACATTGTTTAGAGCCAAAGAGGTCGACCCGGTACCACCGTTGGCCACGTTTAGAGTGCCTGAGGATATAAGCCCGGCACTCAAAGGCGGTAAATCGGCGGGCAGTAGGCTAGTGCCCGCCGTGACACGACCGTAAGCATCGGTTGTGACTTTGGCGTAGTTGCCTGCTGTGCCTGTGGTAGCAAGACTCACTGTGGCCGTGCCACTTGCAGTAGCGACGGCGATACCAGTGCCTTGTGCGACGTTAGTCACTTTGTTGCTAAATGCCGTGTAGTCGGTGTTGGATAGCAGACCTGCCGTGACCCCGGCGGTCGATGCCATCGGGATGTTGAGGGTATGAGCGTTCGCTGACGACGACCACGTTGGTGCTGCCCCTGAGGTGCCAGGGACTGCGAAAGTCTGTGTGCTGCCGGTCTGGCCATTCAGAGAACTTAGGCTCGCACCAGACACTCCAAGTGCCACCGCAGCAGCACCGTCCCAGTATTTAATTTGGTTTGAGGTCGAGTTAAACCAGGTTTTACCTTTGTCTGCTGCTAGGAGACCGGCAGGGTCGGAGGCATTGGCACTGAGGGCCAAAGTCTTAGAGTCGGCCATCTGAATGTTGCCGGAGTTGGTGATGTCAAACGCACCAAGGTTTAGGCCCCCGCTCAGCGAATCACCGGCGCTGTTGACTGGAGTGTAGCCCAGCGACGTAGTAATTTGGCCCGCGCTAAGTGTCGGGATATCTGCAGCAGCGAGTGAGGTGCCCGACGTAACGCGACCTTTGACGTCATAGGTAACTTTGGTCGCGGTGCCTGCAAGTGCCACACTAGCCAGACTGACGGTACCCGTACCACTGGTGTACCCCGTCAGCGATGCATCGCCATCGAGCTGCGTGATGCTTGGTGGGAGGGCCGTGCTCTGCCAAGTGGTGCCATTCGAGGTGAGGACGTTACCGTTTGTCCCTGGTGCTACGGCTTGGACGGGGCTGTTGCCGTTACCTAAAATCACATTGTTTAGAGCCAAAGAGGTCGACCCGGTACCACCGTTGGCCACGTTTAGAGTGCCTGAGGTTATAAGCCCGGCACTCAAAGGCGGTAAATCTGATGGAAGTAGGCTAGCACCAGCCGTGACACGTCCGTAAGCATCGGTTGTGACTTTGGCGTAGTTGCCTGCTGTGCCTGTGGTAGCAAGGCTCACTGTGGCCGTGCCACTTGCAGTAGCGACGGCGATACCAGTGCCTTGTGCGACGTTAGTCACTTTGTTGCTAAATGCCGCGTAGTCGGTGTTGGAGAGTAAACCTGCCGTGACCGCGGCGGCTGATGCCATCGGGATGTTGAGGGTATGAGCGTTCGCTGACGACGACCACGTTGGTGCTGTCCCTGAGGTGCCAGGGACTGCGAAAGTCTGTGTGTTGCCGGTCTGGCCATTCAGAGAACTAAGGCCTGATCCTGCCACCCCTAGGGTAACAGCCGCGACTCCATCCCAGTATTTGATTAAGTTGGTGTCCTTGTTGAACCAAGTCTTGCCCTTGTCAGGGGAACTAGCTCCGCTGCTGTTTAGGCTTCCGATCATAGTCAATTCTGTGGTGTTGTCGAAAACCCCAAGTCCCAACGTTTTAGCCTGAGCCAAAGTCACGTTACCAACGTTGGTGAGATCGTTGCCAACTCCCCAAGGACCCGTGAGGGCAACGGACCCATCCTTTTTGAGGAGAGTTGCGGCCTTGGTATCAATTCCATTATCAACACTAGTATCAACATAGGCTTTGGTCGCGGCATCGCTGGCAGCCGACGGTGCAGCGAGACCAGTAAGGGCCTGGCCGCCCATGCTGAGCGATCCGCTCATGGTGTCGCCGGCACGGTTGAGGGGCGTATAACCAAGCGCATTCTGTTTGGCGTTGAAAGTTGCCCAGTCAGTTGACGCCAGGTATCCATGCTTCGAACCATCGGCTTGCTGTAAGCTGATTTCACCAGTTATAGGCGAGTAACCGATGGGTGCAAGGCCTGTCATACTGGATCTCGCACGGGCGTCGCTGAAGTACTGCGCTGTCCCAGATTCCGGGACGTTCGCCGTGTTTAATGCCTGCCAGGTTTTGTCTCCGCGCAGGTACTGAAACATCGTTCCAGAACTGATCGTGTCTTGTTTAGCTGAAAGCGCTGCTGAAAGTCCTGCGATCTTTTCAGGGTTGATCGCTGCCGCTGCTGAGATGTCCGCGTCGACGATAGCGGTTGAGTTTGAGGCGCTGGTAATCCGTCCCTGCTGATCGACGACTATGTTGGCGCGGACGTAGGTCCCGGGGGTCACGGCAGTATCAGCAAGACTGATTGTTCCAGATGTCACGATCTGACCACCGCTAAGGCCTTTGCCAGCTGTGATGGTTCCGCTGCCTGAGGACGTTCCAATCCACGTGACTCCTCCACTGCCGTCACTCGCCAAGATGCTCCCTGCGGCGGCCGTGTCGCTGCCCTTAATGCCGAGCCTGCCATTTATCTCGCTGAACTTTAACGATTTACCGTCGACGGGGACGCGCATCGCCAGTGGGACGTAGTTAAACTTCTGGCGCGGATAAGTTTTTCCCTCGGCTACGATTTCGATATAGACGGTGGACGTGCCGTCGCCAAAGATGTCTTGCACCTGTAGGGCCGAAAACGAAAAACTGATTGAGAACATGCCTTCGGTCAGGGCGACATTTGGAAAGGAGAAAACCTCGCCTCTTTGAGTGCCCGAGATTTCCGCATCCCAGAACGTGGCAGTAATCGTCGGCGCTCCTGCCATGGGAGCGCCATTTTGCGTGGTGAGTCTTCCCGCGTAAGACATCGGTAACGTAGTGGTATCCGCGGCATATGCGGCCTGAGAAATTCCGGTTAAGCATCCGAAACTGATGATAAATAAACACCAAACGGCTACATGATCAGCCGTAACCAGGCGTGAGTTTTGCGAAATTGACCGCATGAAAGATGCCTCTCCGTCAGTCCACGAGGCGTCCCTACTTCCCTGAAAACGCCTTCGTCATAAGCTTCAGTGAGCTTTAGACGTTTTTGTTAAGTATTGGCAAAACGGGCGGTTAGATTGTGTGATTAGCGGGCGTAATGAACCAAAGGCAAGCGATAAATCACCTGTCATCCTGATTGCATAGGGGAGCATCTTTGACCTGCTGACAGAATAGCGTCTTCAAAGCAGCTGTTTCCGCTTTCAACGCTTCTAACTCTTGCTCAGCAATTTCTGCACGGGCTTTAAGATTGCGAATCTCAGAGTCTTTTTGTTGGCTCTCAGTGTTTAGTTGCTGCACGGATTTTACGAGGACCGGTGTCAGCTTTGCGTAGTCCACTTGCCAAGGTTTAATCTTAGGATCGTCACCACCAACGGTCACTGCCTGAGGGTACACATCGTAGAGCTCCTGAGCGATAAATCCCTGCAGAGTCCTCTTAGAAGGATCATCGATGTAGTTGTAGTCCCGAACCTTAACCTTTGTCAGTAGATCGAGCCCAAGGGAAGTGTCGACGACGTTCTCTTTGAGGCGCTTGTCTGACGTGGTGTTGAAGGCAACCGAAGATGCCGACGACTGATTAATGGACCCAACAAAGGCTCCGTCACCACCACGGTAAAATATCTGGATGTAGCCACCTCCCCATTGAGACCCACCTTGAACTTGAAGGCCGTGCGAGTTTGCCGTGTTGCCTGTGTTGCTGATAAAGGTAGCTGCACCGTTGGCCACACTGCCGGAGACAAAGAGGGGAGTGGATGGATTGGAGTTACCGATACCGACGTTGCCGCCCCACGGATTCAGGACAGTATTGCCGTAACCTTGCTCGATACTAGTGGTGTTACCGGTGAAGGGCTGAATATAAAAGTTTTGACCGTAGCCAGGTCCCTGTTCCCACATATCAACAGTACCGGTCCCAAAGTCGGCACCTCGAATGCGTATCCCTCCCACGTGGTTACTCACTCCCTGAACTAGTTCCAGTTTAGTGGCGGGAGCATTAGTGCCTAGCCCCAGGCTGCCATCCACTCGGGCGTTACCCCAGGAGTAGAGAAGGCCAGACTGTACCGCCGCGTCACCTTGGACTACACTCGGGGTGTAAATATTCTTGCCACCGTAAGCTCGCAGCCATGTCGAGTCCGTCATGTGCCAGCCGCCACCGTATGTCTGGCTATACCACCCCGTATCGCCATAAGTACGGAGCCAGCCACCACCAGAATCCCTGATCACGCCGACGCCTGTGGCAACCTGGGCGCCAGAAAATTCGACGTTACCGCTGGCGCGCGAAGTGACACCGTTGATCGTGGTATCACCGGTAGCAAGATTGATGGTGAACGGTCGTATGCTATTCCATGTGCCGTATGGATCCCCAGCAGCGGTGAGCAGCATGAAGTAGTTGGTGCCGTCATTGCGGTTGATGAGTCCATAGTTACCATACACAAAACGAGACTGCCCGGCACCGCCACCACTCATGGTGCCGATGATTTCTCCCGTCGATCGAATAGCACCGTCCACATCAAGCTTCGTGCCCGGTGAGTTAACTCCAATGCCAACGTTGCCATTGGAGTCCATCACCGACTTCAACGCCGAACCTACGTACCATTTGAAACCTCCGCCGGTATTGAACCACATATGACTGTTCTCAATACCAAGCGAGTAGTCCGATGCACTCACACTTCCAGGAGTACCCCAGAGTTGCAGTTTTTGACCTACACTGCCCGCGCCAGGCGCTGCTACGCCCGCACTGCCCATAAATATTCTGCCACCACCGGCTATGTTGACACTGCCCGCAACATCGAGCTTTTCGGTTGGAGCTTCGGAGCCAATTCCGACGTTGCCGCCGCCTGTATTTAGTGCAAGATTAGCCCATGCGCCTAGATTGCCGGTGTGACCACCAATCTGAGCCACCCCGTTTAGTTCGCCCATTATGACGTTGCCAGATGAGAATCCGAAGGCACCGCCGCCTTTCCAGTTGGTGCCCGTCGCATAGCCACGGACGGCAACCATCTGACTATCCGCTGCACCTGATCCGGATTGCAACAAGTGGCCTGGGTTGTTCGTTCCGATCCCCAAGTTGCCGTTGGTATCGAGTCTCAATTTTTCGTTACCACCAATGAACCAGGCAAATCGACTGCCTGCTGGAACCATCGCTTCCAACTGGAAAGGCGAAATTCCGAAACCGAAATGCGCGCCTGAACTTTCGTATAGCTTTAACTTCGGATTAGCACCTGCTGCGGCGCTGTAGGTACCACCCAATGACAAGCTCAACGGAGTTGCACTCGCAGAGTCGATAAGATTTCCTAGTTGCAAGGTATTGACCGGCGCCGTTGTTCCAATCCCGACATTCCCGTTCCCCAGTATCGTCATCTTTGTTGTCGGTGCAGCATCTGAGGCTCCGCTCGCCCCAGGACCAGACGTTTTAAATTCAATCGATGAGGTTCCTGTACCCGTTGCAACACCAGAGGCTAACGTCAAATTACCGCCGTTATAATTACTGCCGCCACTAATCGCTCCGCCTGCCTGAAGTGTTAAACCTCCTCCATTGGTGCCGGCGCCTGAATTACGATCAACTTGGATCGTCCGTGCAATGGAGCCACCAAAACTCAGATCGGCACTTGGAGACGCAGTGCCAACCCCGAGTTTTCCCGAAGCCACGTAGGAATCACCTCCGGAGGTTGCCCAGTAGCCTCCGGCATTTGGCCACGATGTGATACAGTTGGTGCCATTTAGACATAGGGAACCTGCGACGTCTAGCCTGCCGGCAGGGTTGGTGGTGCCAATACCGACATTGCCATTTGCGGTGACTCGCATCCGCTCCGCATTTCCTGTGCTATTGTCGCTGGTGGTCACAAAAATCAGATTGGTGCCTCGCGCTGTCGTAGTGAAAGCTTGGCTGCTAACGGCCCCCAACCAAGCACCGCGCACGTAAGCGTTCCCATCCCAACCATAAAACCCGGTGTAACCAAGCTCGCTACCACTGGCAACGGCTGCAGTGGCATCGCCTGTTACGCCTCTCTTAAAAAAATTGAGGCTGCGCGCATATGGATTGTCTGCTTCATTGACCACACTGATCAGACCGTTGACCTCAAATTGGGATGTCGGCGCCGTGGTGCCAATCCCTACATTTCCCGACGCGGTTAGCGAGGTGAAAGCACCAGAGTTTGGTGTCCCCGCACCAATAGCCCCAGGAGACATCCAGTCAGTGGCACCTGCAGTGCTTAATGTCTTCACACTCGCCCCGTCCCAGTACTTCAGTAGGTTGCTCGTGCTGTTGTACCAAAACTTACCTTGGTCAGCGGGTCCACTTAACACCGGGTCGGACGTATGATGGCTGAATCCCATTAATTTCGAGCCAGACATCAGAATGTTGCCAACGTTAGTCAGATTGTTCGAGGTGAGGTCCAGGGGGCCGTTTACTGTATCCCCAGCTTTGTTAACTGGCATAAATCCAAGACTGGTTTGCTTAGCGTTAAACTGAACCCAATCAGCAGCGCTAAGGTATCCACCGCCTGTTGCGGACGCTTGGGCAATCGAAATGTCACCTGTCGTATTGCTGTAGCTTATCGGTGCGGAAGCAGTAAAAGCCTCTTTTGCACGGGCTACAGTGAAGTACTGCTTGGTACCCTCAGCCACGACATCTGTGTTGAGTGTCTGCCAAGTTTTGTCGCCACGCCAGTACTGAAAATTGGTACCCGCAGCAATGGCAGTTTCCTTGGCGTTGAGTGCCGTGGTGAGTCCACTGATCTTGCTCTGAGCGACGTTGGCCGAACCGTCAATGTCAGCGTCCGTTATGGGCGCTCCATTGGCAGCTGAAACGATTCGCCCCTTTTGGTCGACTGTGAAATTGGCACGGTTATAATTTCCGGGAGAGACATTTGTATCGGCTAAAGTGATGGTGCCCGAATTGGTGATCGGTCCGCCCGCAAGCCCTTCACCCGTGCCAATAGAGATGGAGTTGTGCCCCGCTGGGGTGCTCCAAGAAGCCAATCCATCGGCATCGCTCGTCAGCACCTTACCAGGTCCAGGCGACCCACCTTGAATTTTCACTTGGCCAACGATATCAAGTTTTGCACCGGGAGACGTGCTGCCGATTCCCACGTTACCGCTCGCTAACATGAGTTGATTATCGCCCACACTTAGGCCGTCAGCAGGCAAGCTAAGTCTGCCGGTCATCGTGTCGCCGCTTTTTGCTAACTTTGGGGCACCGCCATCTGTGGTGCCGATGGTCACCGTGCCCCCCGCGTTGGATAAGCTAATGCCGGTGCCAGCGCTCATGAGTTGCATCAGCGACTTCGGCGTCCACTGGCCGCCATCAAAACTCAACAGCTGACCAGTCGCCGGGACTGTCGTCGCTATATTTTGACTCCGTAGCGTCGTGACTACAGGAGTCTCCCATGCAAATTTACCAGCACTGTCCACCGTGAGGAACGTATTACTACCCGGCCTAATAGGGAGGTTTGCAGCTAATTTCCCGTCACTGCGAAAGGCTAGTGTTGCGTTGTCTACAGGCACTCTGATAGCGAGTGGAACATAGCTGAACTCCTGCCTCGGGTAACTTTTACCAGCTGCCGTGATCTCTACAAACACCGGCTCGCTACCGTCCGCAAATATTCTCTCAATTTGGTCACCTGTCACTGGAATGCGGAGCTGCAATACCCCCTGCGTCAAGATAACGGCCTTGTACTCAAAGGTTTCGGCAAGTTGGGTGCCACCGACGGCATCGCTCCAAAACCGCAGCTCGGCATCAACAGCTCCTTCGAGTGGCGCCCCACCACTGTCAGTGAGCCGCGCTGCGTATGTCAAAGGGTAAGTGGCGACTTGGGCAAGCGTTCGTCCTGTGAAAGAAAGCACGCCTAGCGCGCTGGCTAAAGCCAGCATGAAAAATATATGGCGCGTGTTGACGATGAGGCGCAATCTTGGTGCTCCTTCTGAACCCCACGAGTTGACCCCATCTGATTCGGAATATCTTGCCGAAACTTTAGTATAAAAATCGGGTTATGTAGGGGATTGAAAAGCCTCAGTTAATGCCCCGGCCCGCCGCACCAACATCGGTACGACGGCTAGACTGTCAAAAAGATCGACAGCAGTTCGATGCCAGCTATGCCGCCAAGCTTCAACACCAAGCCGCTATTAAGGTTTTTAAAAAACTACTAAATTTTTTCCAGAAATTGCCGATAAGCTTGATAATTCTGAGTATGTAGAGGACTCACCATGCACAAAGCCCACAACGCGGGTCTAAACGATCTTAAGTCTTGGCGCCGAATCCAATGCGCGAAGTGCTCAATCCTTACGACACTACTGGCTGGTGTGGTGAATACTACGAGCTGCAACAGTTCCAATTTTGCCTCCGGCTCAGCTCCCGCCGAGGCAGGTGGGAAAGAGAAGACACTAGCGGTCTCTAAATCCGGCGAAAGTCGTATCACCGGCGCCGCAGCCAACGCCAGCTCCTTCAGCACAGTGTCTAGCGCGGGCAAGCTCGCCGTTATCGTGGTTGACGCTACTTCAAATGAGCCGATCGAAGGAGCCCTAGTGGCCGTAGACGGCGCCGCGAGTGGCACCAAAACAGACAGTGAGGGACACGCGGCCATTGCCTACGAGGCAGGTAACTCCCATGTGACCGTCACAGCTAAAAACTACACGGAAGATAGCCGCCAGCTTGTGGCGGAGACCGCAACTTTGATCGTACATCTGAGTCCACCGCTGAAGTCTGATCAGGCCCGCATCATACTGAGCTGGAATGCCACGCCCAAAGACTTGGATGGGCACCTCTACATCCAGCCCAAAAGAGGCTCTGACGAGCACATCTATTACATCAATAAAAAGAGCCCCCAAGCCAACATGGACTACGACTCGAAAGCAGGATTTGGTCCGGAGACCATGACGATCACCAAGTTAGTCCCGGGCAGCTACACCTACCGCGTTTCAGACTTTACCAACTGTTCCGCCATGAATGTACAAATGAGCCGTGAGGCATTGTCGGGGCAAAGCGGCGCCCGAGTGCGCTTTCTTGTTGGCTCTGATCACCGCGACATCGATGTGCCACCAGGACAGTCCGGCCGCGTATGGTCAGTCCTAACCTTCGATGTCGACGATAAATTAAACGTGAAGTTGAGGATCGAGAACCTTTTCGCCGATAATTGCGAAAATTACAAATATTGATGACAAAAAATCCGGTCATAAACCTTAGTTTAACTGACGCGCCGCAGATCCCAGTTGCCATAGTTTTCTGGTATCTCGATGGAAATTAAAAGTTGATCATCGTCCATTTGTGCTTGGTTCAGGGCGAAACTAGGGTCGTCCGTAATTTGGTGGATCATGGCGATCAGATCTTTTTGCCGCATGCGCGAGCCTTTGGGTAAAGCACCATCTGTACCGATCACGACTGTGTATGAGTGGTTTCCACTCAACGCATATTGCACAGGTATGATTTCGAGAGAGCCAGTAAATCCAACCAGATTGCCGCGGCTCATCATGATTTGTGCAACTCTGTTATCGATTAGGGTATAGCAGGGCACATGGCCGGCTGAGTAGTAAGTCAAGCTCTTGCGTGACAAAACCAACACACCAAGAGTCGATGTATGGGGCTTGTTCTTACCTAGTGTGAGCAAGGTCCTATTAACTGCGTGAAGCCAGTCAATAACGTTAAATTCGGTATCCGACAAAGATTGCGCCCATAGTGATTGTAGGGCGTGAACTACAAGCGCAGCACCGATCCCCTTACCTGTTACGTCTGCAACCACAAATACAGTATCGCCGTTGGCTAAGACTCGCACGGCCATCCAGTCGCCGCCGAGGGGATGAAACTTTTTCTGGAAAAATCTGGCTGTCGCACCAAATGGGGTTCTAATGGATTCTGGTGGTGTTAGGCTGTCTTGGATCTCCTTGGCGAGGGACAGTTGTTGCTCCATGATCTCCACGCGCAAACGCTCAGTCTGTAGAAGCTGATTACGGGCTCGATACTCGGCCAGAATCTCGCGGCGAACGCGATAGATGCGCGAGTAGAGAATTCCAGCTGCCACTACCGTGTAAGCAAGGACCAGTAACAGCGGATCCCAAAAAGTGCCGCCGTCATGTAAATCCATAAACGCAAAGTAACCAAGCGATAGATTGGCTGGAAGGATCAATAAGATCCTTGAATCTGCGTAGGGAAACATGGTGGTGAGAAAGACGAGGTTCCCCATCAAGAACGACGACACCATAATCAAAGGCGCCATGGTGGTAGGCGACTTCAGATGCACATGGACACTGCTCGCTGATCCGGTCAGTAGAATGACTGCAATCGTCGCTACGATATGTCGCTGATCAATTGACTGTAAGCGCTTGCTTAAGGCAAAACCTATACTTATCAGCAGCAGAGTGCCATATGTAACCAGTTCAATGGGTCTTTGAGGCATCGGTGAATGGATATAAATCGCGATAAATGCGCCAGTCAGCACGTACATCAGGACTTTGTTTACAGATCGAAAATAGGTAAGTTGCTGCGACGCAAGCCAATGCGCGATAAACTCCCGCTCCTCAGGTGTGTGATGCCTGAGAGAGCAAGTGAGAAAATCGAAGGCCTTGACGATGCGTGAGCGCAGGTTCAAAGAGGTTCCCTTTCTTTACAGGGAACCTATCGGTAGGAAAGTCAAAAGGTTGACTTGATCAAGTTGACGCGATCAACTGGAGTCCCTCGTCCTTGGTCTGCCAAAGGCCGTTATAATAGGCTCGCTTAAGGCGCGTAAGTTGTCGGCCGAGCTCAGGTCCTTCAGTAAGATTTAGGTGTTTACCCAAGTCACGCCCGTTAATGGGCAACACTGCCTTGCGCCTGTGTCCGTATTGGTTCTCTGCCGCACAGATTTCATCCAACATTTGTTTACATTCAGCAAATGCATCGAGCACAGGCGCAAAAACAGCGGTGAGACTCCCCTGCCCCGCCACATGCTCACAACTATCCACAAATATGAGTTTATCTGCAATGTCTTTGACCTGTGTCCCAATGAGCACCTCGCGCGCCGTTGCGAAAAATACGAGGACGCGCGTATCGGTGCGCGAAAGACGCATACGCTCGCCAATAGCTTGAAGACGTTTGGCATCATGGACGCCATCTGCAAGGCAAAGACCTGCCAGAACACCGATGGCGGGCAGCACGGGAGTCTGCCATGCCTGCAGATCCCTGGCTGGGGGCAGCCTCACGGGTGTGACCTCCGGTAAGATCACCGCAAACACACCAGCAGCCACCATGGCATCAAGTGCCGCGTCCAGAGTCTTCCCGCTACACATCTTGATCCACTCCTGCGTGATGCGCTCCTGGCTGATACGCCTCAGGCCCTCTTTGCCTTCACCCACGGCACGAAGCGTTGCCGCATCCGGCCTAAACCCTAGCGTCGCCCAGAAGCGAAACAGCCTGAGGATGCGCAGATAATCCTCACTAATTCGTGTCCGTGGATCTCCAACAAAGCGCAAGATTCCCTGGCTCAGGTCAGCCTGCCCCCCCACGAAGTCGTCAATCTTGCCGGCACTATCCTCGAAGAGGGCGTTGATAGTGAAGTCGCGACGTGCGGCATCGTCGGCAAAGCTAGATCCGAACTGGACTTCGGCCCTCCTCCCATCTGTTGCGACGTCTTTTCGCAACGTCGTGATCTCGATGGGCCCAGACGGCATCACCAGGGTGACGGTGCCATGGTCGACCCCTGTAGGGATCGTGCTCAGCTTTTCTGCTCGAAAATGCGCCATCACAACATCAGGTGTGGCGGTCGTGGCCAAATCGTAATCATACGGGACTTTGCCTAAAATACGGTCCCGCACACACCCGCCGGCCAATCGGGTGGTAAATCCTGCGCGCTCCAGGCTCTGCATCGCCTTCACGGCATCTCGGTAGCGGCGATCGGTGGCAGTCATTGGGGGTCTTGGTTCCTTGGTTGGCTTTTTGTTTCAGGCTGACGGCGCGTTCAAAAATCCCGGGATTGGGACCGCCCCCAGTGTGAGCGTCTTCTTGTCGGATTCCTAGTTCATTTTTTGAGCAGTTGGACCCAATTTAATACCACAACACCAGTAACTACGTTGCTGTGGTATAAACTGTAATCAAACACCACTGAATTTAGCGGTGTTGTTATATCAAAACTTTCTAAAATACCCCGGATTCTTCCCAAAACGTCCAAATCCCCCTATTCTGTAGCTAGGCCGTTCAATTAACAGGTCTATTTTGAACGCCTCGCTAATATCTTATTTAATCAATGAAATCAGTATGTTATAATATGTAAGCCTGGGTTAATTGAACGCTATTGGCGGCGATGTGCCCATGCAACCCAGGCTGCGCATTGGCTGCTCACAAAATAAACAATAAAGCGAAGCAGAAAACTTAAGAACTCGGGAGGAGGGCACCATTGGAACGGATCGGAATCTACTACCGCGTCTCAACAGAAAAGCAGGACCTCGAATCGCAAAAAATCGCCGTCGAGCAATGGCTGAGGGACCTCCCACCTGCCAAAAGGCCTGCCATCGAACCTCTGGTATTCACAGACGAGGGGATCTCAGGAAAAACCTTGAACCGTCCCGGATTCCAGGCCCTCCTAGAGACCGCCTATGCCCGCAAAATAGACACAATAGTGGTATATAAACTGGACCGCTTTAGTCGCGATGCCACCACCGCCATCAACCTTCTCTTAAATTTGGACCAAGCAGGGGTAGCATTTATATCGGTGACCCAGCCCGTACTAAACTTGGGGCACGAGAACCCCTTCCGCCGCACGATGCTGGCCGCCTTCGCCGAGATTGCCGAGATCGAGCGTGAAACCATTGTGGCTCGGGTGAGGGCTGGCCTTGACGCGGCACGCAAGCGCGGCGTCAAGCTAGGCGCTCCGGCCAAAATCTCTGACGAGAAGCAGCAACGTGCCGTCGCCCTTAAGGCTCAAGGCCAATCTTACAAAGCCATTGCCAACACTCTAAATCTGAGTGTCGGCACTGTGCACAAAATGATCAAATTAGCGGAGGGAGAGGGCATCGCGGATGCAGTAGAAAGCGAAAAAAACCTAGAGCTCTAAACTTCAATCTTTGGAGTATAAACAAATTGACCTTGGTCATTGCAGTTAAGTCCTAGGTTTAGCTTGGTCAGGAGCGATCCGTCAGCCGCCTTAAGCGACATGGCGAGACTTGTAGGCTCACACGATCCCCCACGAGACCGAACATCGACGGTGAGGTCACGAGTGGACACAGCGGCGTGCTCCAGAGGACTTTGACGCGCCTCTAGCAGATTAGTGTCAGTGGGTTGAAACTCAAAAGTTGCCACCTTGTTCAGATCCACGGCAGCTGACGGGCTGGTACTGACCTCCGGAGCGCCATCCTCCACCCACTTTTTCAGTACAGCAAGATCGGCATCGGTCACGCGCCCTCGGCCGAACTTAGTCGGCATTTTAGCGGCAAGGGTATCCGTAGTGTCATTGGCGTCTCCGGCACAGTAGTCCTCTGTGGTCACATCCATGCAGCCTACCATGATGGCGGCTAGTTGCTCCTTTGTCGTGACCGTGGGATTAGCTGCGTCACCAAGCGACTCCATAAGTCGGGACCATCCACCCTTGCGGGAGAGAAACGGCCACTCACTGGTATGACAACCAAAGCAGGCGTACTCCTTGCGTCCCAGGATAGGCGCCACCTGGTCATAGCCCGTCATGCCTACGGAGGTACCGACGCTAGGTTTCGCCGCGAGCGATATCCTGATGGTCTGCCACGATGTCTCGACCGGCTGAGCGTCCTGACCAGACGCGGGTTCGGAGATAGGGGAGGGGGCCGGCAGTACTGGACGAGGTCGCGCGCCGCGAGTGGGCTGCCCACAAGATAAACAGAAAAGCGAGGAAGCTAGGGAGACCACAAAGCGGGGGAGTATGCGAGGGTACACTGAGAATACTCCGTGCCAACCGACTGAGCCGGTTCGTTGGTGCCGTAACTAGCACGAGGACTAACTTAACTCTTGTGAGAATGATTCTCAAGATCAAAAAGGCGGTGAGGAATTTAAAAATATCCCACCGAAATTGTTGCAAATTAATGTGTGGCTCTCAGGCGTCGCCGTCGATCGCCGAAATGAGTTCTGATAGCTACATGGGCCACCTGGCCCGTCACCACGAAAGGAAGTGCGTCGTGAAGTCAAGAATTTCCCCCCTCACGGCTGGCGTTTGTCTTACTTTAGCAGTGGCCTTGTCGTCTGCTTGCGGCAAAAAGAGCTCAAGTTCAGATGACAAAGGAGGTAACGGCAACGGGACCGATGGAAGCTATAGCGGGGTGAATCAAAAGACCGACAATGACCTAGTAGTCACCGGGCAACTCGCCATTTCCACCATGGCGCTTACTGACACTCCCAAGGGAGTTCTGGCCTTCACAGCGGTAGCCGGAGAAATCAAAGGGCAACCACAGGTCGTAGATGTCGATTCCAGCGGCAACTTCCGCGTGCCCATTAAGCGTAGTGACGAGGCCATCAAAATTTTGGTCGAAGAAGCTGGTAAGTCGCGTGACCAAAGAAACTGGGAACGGATGTACGAGGCGCTGAGACAGGCGTTTCCTGATATGGCATCAAAAGCCTCCCTCGATGACATAAAACAGAAGCAAGAGAGCGAGATCCAAGAGGGCGTTGGCAAAATGGCTAACGAAAGCAAGAACAATGGCGCCGTGACCATTTTAGTGGCCTACGATAAGACCGGAGACAAGGTATCTGAGGCGGCATCCTTCCGGTTCATCTCACTCCCAACTCCAGAAAATAAACCACTTAGCGCCATCCCAAACGAGCGCCTAAAAGGTGATGTGGGACTGGGTAAGATCACAGGATCATCCCGCGACGTTACTAGTGCAACTAAATCCAAAGACGCGATTGACCTCAGTGATAACGCGATGGAGTCATTGGCCGATGCCGGGCGGGCGATGAAAAACGTCATCAACTCCTACATGAACCAAGCGTGGAAGTCGGAGCCTTTTTACTTCTGGAAGAGCACACAAGGACCAAGCGCTGCTGTCGATCAATTCTCCGATCCAGCTGCCACATCCTATAAAGGCTATGGCTTCTACATTGGTAGCGAAGGGAGTCAAGGCCTGACAAAGGCAGACGTCTGTGGCGGGAAATCTATCACTTTCACACCACCCACCGATATCACAGTGGTGGATGAGTACGGAAACACCTCGTCTAAGACGGCCTACAACAACAGCGCGGCGACTTCATCCCAAAATGATCCTAACGCATGTGTCAACAATGGTGGTTACTACGCTCGCGAAGACAATTACGGTGGCCAAACGTCCTTCATGCTGAACTTCGGCACCGGCGGATCGATCGCTTCGACTGTTAAAGGACTTTGGCGCATGAAAGTCGACGCGACGGAAGTGGCCCGCTATGACTTCGATACGGCATCGCCCGTTGCGGACGGTAAACCATTGGTACCAGTGGCGAGCGCTAAGTTTACGACCAGTGGTGGTCTCATCACTGGTGTTGAGGTGCAGCTTTATCGTTGGAACGGCAGCAGCTACGTCAAGATCGACGACCTGTCTGGATTTAAACGCCTAGTTTCGACCTTTAAGGCTGGGTTCTCAAAAACGAGTGGTGGTGATTTCGAAACCACGCTCAAAATCGGTGAGGACAATAAGATCACTGGCGTATTTAACGGGAACGAGAAGGATGAAAAGAATAGCGTACTTAATCCGCCATTCACACTAAGTGAGGCTAGAGCTCTCGTTGTTTACTACGTGATTGGTAATGCGAGTTACCGTCTTGAATTGCGCTAATCTCCATTTCTAAAAGCGCTCACAATTTTTCTCTCCCACTAAACAAAGCCGACTCTGCTGAGTCGGCTTTTTTACTGGCAATGTTCTTGAGTTGTGCCTCGACTTCTTGTAAGGCTACCGCTCTAACCAGGAGGTTGCCGCCATGTTGCGGCGTGTCA
>VGTI01000063.1 GCA_016874735.1 Deltaproteobacteria bacterium | reverse complement strand
GCTTTTTTTGTCAACCCTTCGTTTCACTTTTTTTCAGTGTCTCGCCGGGTCAGCGAAGTGGCTCAGTGCCGAGGAAGGTGAATCTACGCTTCTAAAAACTTTTGTCAACGCAGCTTTGAAGGTTTTTGCATTTTTTTTCAAAAGGTCTTCAGATCATAATCAATGATCAGCGGCGCATGATCCGAGAACCGGGTCTCCTTGTAGACCGAGGCCCCTTTGACCTTCGCTTTGAGCTCGGGTGTGACGATCTGGTAGTCGATACGCCATCCAACATTGTTCTCGTAGGCAGCGCCACGATTGGACCACCATGTGTAGGCGTCTTCTGATTGGTCAACGACACGGAATGCATCGACAAATCCCAGACGGCCTAACACCACATCCATCCACGCACGCTCTAACGGGAGAAAGCCAGAATTCTTCTTATTCCCGCGCCAATTTTTTAGATCGATCTCTTTGTGAGCAATGTTCCAGTCGCCACAAATAATAAACTGCCGTTTGGTCCGTCTAAACCCTTCCAGCATATGCGAGAAGTGATCCAGCATGTCATATTTAACGTATTGCCTGTCCTGACTTGCAGAACCCGACGGGAAGTAAACGGAAATCACCGACAACTGCGGATAATCTAGCTGGAGGTAGCGCCCCTCAGACTCTAGGGCGGCAAGCCCCATGTCCCGAACGATTTTTTCCGGCTTCCGCTTGGCATAAACCGCCACACCACTGTAGCCGGGGCGCTCGGCTAGATGGAAATGGGCGTCGTAGCCCGTTAAGGCGGCTGCCTCGGCTGGCAAATCATCCAGCTTGGCCCTGACCTCTTGTAAACAAATGAAATCAGCATCTTGATCGCTCAACCAAGACCAAAGCCCTTTATTAGTTGCCGACCTGATACCGTTGACGTTGCAGGTGATAACGCGCATTAGTTGCCTCTACTTGTCCAGACTCCAGACAAAGAACTTAGGGTAATTACCATCACAAATCACGTTGATTGCACCGGCTTCATGATCCTCAGGGGCAGTCGACGTTAAGAGCACCGTCGCCTCAGGCCTTGATTTCAGGACGGCCAACCGTCTGTCGTTGCCAACAATCTCCCGGTGGAGAAATCCAATCACCGTCAGCGTGCGCCCCCACGGCCAATTGCTGGCCTTTCTAAAGGTCTTGCCACTAGCAGCGCTCAGCTCATCTAGCTTTGTCATGTAGGGAGCAATGTCCGCATCTGTGAGCTCACGGACGACGCTAATGCCATCTGAGCGGCCGCATGCCGGAAGTCCTAGTAAGGCTGTGACTAATAAAGCTGAATTCAGTCGCATCATACAAACCGTTCCTTTAGATTTAGAGCAGAAAATAAGGAGCCGACCATGTTCGCCATCGACATACCTCAAAAGGCACGAGAAGCCTATCCATCCTTACTGCCTCTCATCTTTGCTGACACGGCCATCCCCGATCTCATTGCTGCTTGCCGGGAAGTAGCAGCGACTGCTGGCGATGCCGCTGGGGTGTTTATCTATGCCGCCGTCATCGAGGCCAACCAGGACCGCAAAGACCCAATGCGATTAGACCGCGCGAGAGCTTTACTCGCCCAGGCTGAATCCCATCCCTTCGCTAGTTTCCTGTCACGCTATTTGATTGAAACGGGTCAATTTGCACCCACGGCTGTCGCCTTTGAGAGTACCGTACCCTATGACGTATGGGCAGCAACACGGTTTTATCGCGGTTATCGGCGCAATACGCTACGAGCGCTCAGCGAGTTTATCCGTATCAACGCGCCGGCCGCGGAGCAGGCTCCTCCTGCCATCTGTGATATTGGGCCCGGCAATGGCCTGCTCTTAGGCGATATCGTTGCCGAAGCGCTAACTATGTACCGCCTCAGTAGCATTAGAGTCGTCATCATTGAGATGTCGCAGAATATGCTCGATGCGACCGTCGCCCATTTACAGTCTAGATTTGGTAACCAAGTCGACTGTGTCGCCATCCAAGGAAAAATTCAGGACATCAGCGCGGATCAGTTAATGGCCGCGGCTGGCGGCCAGAGTTTTTGGTTCACCACCGGCTCGGCGTCGCTGCACCACATGCCAGCCGAGGTCAAACGTGATGTGTTTATCAAACTAGCTGAGATAGCACCGCGTCTTGTCGTCACTGACTTTGTCGCCAATCATGATTTACCAGAGATGAACAGTCCTGAGTTAATTTATTCGGTCAGTAATTTCTACGCCTACATCATGGACGATGTTTGGAATACGACCACGGAAAGCACCGAAAGACGATGGGAGGCGATTGCAAATTTCTTCCTCACGGAAGCCATCAATATGCTTACTAAGCCGCGTCTTAGTCGCATCGACTATCACGCGCCAGTGGAGCAATGGAATAAAATCGCCGCCGAAGCCGGATACAAAGCCGACCGCACTTTTTACACATCTTATGATGATAAGCGGCCGGTGACCTTCACGACCGCATACTCTCATTGAAGCTAAACATGATTTTTACGGTTTTGGGGCGATTTCTGCCCGCTAACTTCGCTCACCCTGAATTTGACGATTTTTCGGATCAGTGCTAACGGCAGGGCCTCATCTAGAGGCAGCTGAATAGCGCCCTTGCTGGTACGAAACTTCTCTAGTTCTTTGGCAAACTTCTTAATGGGCGAAGGCGTGGGATAGAAACCAATGTGATCTTTGCATGCGGCAAAGTATACCAGGGCCTTAGTAAGTTTAAATGCGGGCATACCGTAGGAAATGACCTCTTCACATTCTGGGGCAGCCCGATGAATCTCGTGACGCAGGACTCGAAGTAGCGCCGCCACCCTCGCCGGCTGCTTGGCAATATAAGCGTCCACTTCCTTCATGCTGTTCATCCTACTCTTTTGGGTGAGGCCATTGGGTCAATCTACCAGTGAGCGTGGATTTCTTGAACAGCGATAACAATCAGTGCCCAAGGTACTGTAGACAACCATTGGTACAGCGGAATCTGCCGCTCCCTTGACCCCAAGGCGCACCCTCTTGCCCCTCGGAGAAACCAACGAAGGAGCAGCTTCTGCCATCGCGGTTGTAGGAGTAGCAGTTGTTCGACGATCCAGAATTGCCACCGCCAGTCCAACCTGGATCAACATGACCATTACCCCAATCCACGGCTGATATGCAGGGGACATAGGCCGAGTCGTAGGATCCCGGGCTAAAACACTCCTCGGCTGTAGCGATGCCAGAAGAGCCGATAGCCATTATTAGCGCGGCGCGACCAGCAAGTTTACGAGACACGGTTCTTAGATTTAGGTTTAACATTTGTGAAGCTCCCTTCGTTAAAGACCGGAGTGTAGTAACAAGGTTCTTGTTAGTCGGTGAACGCTGAAAATAGCGAATGTGAGCTTCGAAAAATTGGAATACTCTAGGAAAAATACTCATAAAATGTAGCAATGTGTTCCTAAATCGGAGCGTTTTCCATGGCTAAACACACACTGTCTAAAACTGCGGCGCGGGAGATACTCACTCAACTTGAGTCCCGCTTTGCACAAAACATGTCGCGCCATCGCGCCATCAAATGGGCAGATGTGCAAAAGAAACTGGAGCGCTTCCCTGATAAGCTTTGGTCACTCGCAGCAATGGAGGACTCCGGGGGCGAACCCGATGTGCTCCTTTACGACGCCACGTCTGACACCTATATTTTCTGCGACTGTGCACCAGAGAGCCCAGATGGGCGACGAAGCCTGTGTTATGACCCCGATGCACTGAAATCCCGCCGCGAAAATAAACCTAAAGACAGTGCCGTCGGGATGGCTGCCGCTATGGGTATCGAACTCTTAACGGAAGACCTATATCGCACTCTGCAAGAGCACGGGCCTTTCGACCAAAAAACCTCGAGCTGGATCGCGACTCCCAGCGGCGTCAGAGAACGCGGCGGAGCCCTCTTTGGGGATTACCGATACGGCCGCGTCTTCACTTACCACAACGGTGCTGAGTCTTATTATGCTGCAAGGGGATTTCGCGGGATTTTAAAAGTCTAGGTGGTATGAATGGCTTGTGGGAAACTGGAGCCGTTGATGCGATTTGAACGCACGACCTGCTGATTACGAATCAGCTGCTCTACCAACTGAGCTACAACGGCATTGTTGCTTGAGGTCAGAAGACCTTGGGTGCAAGGCCATGGTTATACCTAATCCTATCGCCTAGGTGCCAGACTTTTTTTCGTCTGCCTGTTTCACGGTGGCAGATCAGCCCCAGTGATCTGGCGCATGATCCGCAAGACTTCCGTCGGTCGACTTGACTGCTGCGATTGTTGCTGTCTAGTTAGGTACTTAGGAAACAAGATGCGTCCCGCAGCCGGTGCCAGTAACGGGCGATCATCGACCGCACCCAAGCGTTCCCCCAGCTCCACAGAGCGAAAGTTATCGAGTCCTTCAACTAAGTCGACAAAGCCGGCTTCGGGCCAGGGCAGGGTGGATGCCCAGGTGTAAATCTCTGGCGTCGCAAGTCTCGTGCGGGCCGCAAGAGCGTCTACATCGCCAGCACAGTTGAGCGCTGCCGCCCTGATACTCCAGATAGCAGCGTCGACACCGACAGCAATTTGGTAGCTATCGAGGCCGTTTTGGCCCAGCTCAATCGATATACCGGTGCCACCCCGACTATTCACAAATTCATCGGTACACATGCCTTCGGCAGAAAATGGTTTGCCCCAATGCGTCACGATGGTGAGTCGCGGCATGATCTGGCGTGCAAAGGCATGGCTCTTGGCACTGTGGGGAAAGATGAAGAACGGCCGATCGCTGCGGCGCGTCGTCTGGTGAAAGTCGAGGATATAGGCTGTACGCTCCAAGATAGGCATCAACTCAAGGGCACGGCGGTCCTCAAGCGTAGACGCATCGTGGCGCGCGAAACTGCGGTTAAGATCGCGATCGACAAAGCGCTTATTCTGGCGCGCAGCCCGGGGATTACCGAGCACAAAGGCCACGGGAATATCGAGATTGATACTGCCTGCAGCAATATGGGCCAAGGTGTCATTGATCACGGCGGCGCCGGCCCACTCGTTACCATGGGTGATACCCATGAGCACCAATCCTATGTCCTTACCTTTGGGCAGGCTGACTCCGGTGCGCCGCGGCTTCACGAGCCAAGCGTAATCCGTGAGCCTTTCAAACGCCACTTGCTGATTCAAGTTTGAGCCTGAATCCGTGAAGAAATCATCAAAGCGGCTTAGCTGCTTTTCGATATCCGCCGTCATCGCCAAGACTTCCTTACTGCACAGTTAATGAGCTGACTTAAACCGGAAACACATGGGTCGTGTGGAAGCACTTTGGCATATAGAGTGGACTGGAGTCTACCGGCCGATTCCGCTAGACTGGGAACAAGATTAATAGCAAGGCCGTTTGGCAGCTTGGACTCTCATGAATTTAGTAGCCGCAACAAAACGGATATTGATGGTGATGGCGGGGCTGACTTTACTGGCGGCTTGCGACCCAGACGGTAAGAAGGAGTGCGCCTGGGTGCTCGAACCAGAGCCCAAGCTCGATGGCCAGACCGACCCCGGGTATATCCCGCTTTGTGCCCGTAACCGCACGACGATGAAAGAGGACTGCCGTCTTCAGGCAACGCTGGAATACGCGCAAAAAGTCTATGGTCGTAAGTTTCGTTACGTCGATCTTCGCGTGACCTCGGCTGGCTCGCCACGAACCATCGCCAAGATTAAGTTTTGCGATGGTGATTAGCCGTACCTGAGATTAACCGCACAAGACAGTATAGGTGAACTCGTGACACTCATCGCCCATGTACGCAGCAAAATGACATCTACTTCGATTGGCTTCGTCCTTCTGAGCGTCGCACTCTCAGGGTGCATCCTGACACGCGGACAAAGCCTCAAGGCCGAAGCTGCCCCCCCGCGGCAGCAGGTGACCAGAAGTCATCAGGAGGCGACTCCATCGCCCTGGCACGAATTATTAGTCTTTAAGCTTTCCAATGAGCCAGGTAAATACAAAGATGCGTGGGCGCTCTTTAGCTCTGGTGGCTGGGCCGATGCCGGTCAGATACTGGTGCTAGGTGACAAGGGCACAAAGCGTTACCACGTCTACCTGATCAAGCCAGGTGACAGCGAGATCTCGAGCGACCATCAGGTAAGTGCTGAGGACTTCGATAAGATCCTGGCACCGGCTATCAAATCTGCCAGTGAGTTGAATGATCTGGCACCAGTCGCATTCGATGCGCTGACCTTTTACTACGAGCATGCCAGTGTCGGGGGGGACGGCAAGGTTGTGATCGCCAAGCGCCTCATCATACGCCCGACGATCAAGACGCCGTCACCGCGGCACGATGCCGTTGTTACAGCCTTTCAAAAAATACGCTGATCCCGAACGTCAGCTCGCCTTTTTGTGCTGCTGGAGCACCTTTTCGACTTGCTCCATGGCCTGGCGTGCCTTGTCGTAAGTGGGCTCAAGCTGCAGGCATTGCTTCAAACTTTTTTGGGCTTTTTCGTAGCCCTCGATAGTCTTTGTATGCATATGTGCTAGGGCAACATTGAAGTAAATCAGATAGTTTTTCTTGAACTGCGGGTAGAATTTGAGTGCGTGGTCGTACTCGGTGAGGGCCTTATCGATTTCGTTACTTTTCGACAGGACGACGCCCTTATTGTTATAGAAACGTACGATTTCCATCGGCGTCGTCGTTTCTTTACCAAGAGCGATCGCATGGCTGTCGTACCCGTGATCGTAGAGTTTTGAAAACATCTCAAACTTGAGATCGGGCTGGTCAGGGCTAAGAGTCATCATTTCCTTCATTTTATTGACGCCGTCGTCGGGCTGATTCAGCTCTAAATAAGCGTCCGTCAACTGCTCGATGCGCGCGATGTTTTGTGGTGCCATCTGATCAAGCTTTTCGAGCAGCGGCTTTGCCTCATCAAAACGTCCGAGATGCATCAGCATCGTAGCTTTCGCATTTAAAAGCGTCGCATTATTCGGTTCGCGGTCCGAGAGTGGGCCTATGAGATTCAGCGCATCCTCGTAGCGCTCAGCCTTTTCGTAAAGACCGTATAGAACAGAGATGCCCTTGTTGCCGAGTTCTGGCAGTCTTTTCTTGACCGCTTCAATGGACTTCCCGAGGTCATTGGTCTTAGCGTAGTAGGTCAACACTTTATCCTTAAGATCCTGGAACGCTAAAAGACGCCTACGCGTCATCATGGCTCTTTGAAGCACAGGCAGTAATTGAATCACAGAAAATGGCTTCGGCAGAATCTCAAGGTCACCCAGCTCCTTGATGAGTCCGGTATTGGAGTCGGTGATCTTATTCCCCGTCACCATGATGAATCCAATACAACGGCGATCGGGAATTTCGTGGGCTCGCCAACGCTGGACGAGGACGAGTCCCTGCATAGGCTTAAATTCCAGGGAGATGAGGACCACGTCATAGCGCGTTTGATTAAAGTAATAGAGAGCCGTATCCAGTGATGCAGCTTTGTCGAGAGTGATGTGCTGACGCTGCAGTCCTTCCTCAATAAGGGCAGCAGTAGACGTATCGTCGTCTACTAACAGCAGTCGCTTCGGCAAATTGTCGTCATTGCCCGCCATCCGATCCTCCGTTGAGAGGGTCATCGGCCACTCAGCGCTAAAACTTAAGCCGTTTGCTGCCTCTGGCGAAACCTGTTATCCTTGCCTAATATGACAAAAAAACGTTTAAAATTGGCCCTTTGTACCGGCGGTGGCGACTGTCCTGGCCTCAATGCGGCTATTCGGGCGGTGGTCCATACTGCCGTAAAATCTCATGGTGCTCAGATAGTTGGCGTGCGTTCCGGGTTAACCGGACTGCTGCACGTCGAAAGTGTCAAAAATCTGACAGTGGCGGACACCGACGGTATTCTTGAGTTGGGGGGTACAATCCTAGGCACCAACAACCAAGGGAGCCCTTTTCGCGACCCACACCAGGCCGCCACAACTCTTGCCGCTATCCAGAAAAATTGGCGACGCCTTAAGTTGGACGGCATGATCGTCATCGGTGGCGACGGTACGCAGTTCATGGCTAAAAGATTATCGATGAGTGGCCTAAATATCATCGGTATACCAAAGACGATCGATAACGACCTCATGGGTACCGATCAGACGATCGGCTTTTCGACAGCAGTGGATATTGCGACCGAGGCAGCATGCCGCCTCAGAACTTCAGCAGCAGCGCATGACCGCATCATGATCCTTGAAGTGATGGGACGTGATGGTGGCCACATCGCCCTAGCCTCTGCGCTTGCATCAGGAGCTGACGCCTGTCTTATTCCGGAAATTCCTTTCGCCAACGAATCGTTACTAAAGCACGTGAAGCAGCGGCAGAAAGACGGACGAAACCATTACCTCATGGTCGTCGCCGAAGGTTCGACGGAGATCGGCGGCAATCAGCTCTACGCGGCCGCCAACGGCAGCGCCAAGGTCCTCGGAGGGATGGGCCAATATGTCGCCAACGTGTTACATGCAGGTACAGGCCGCGATGTCCGCGTAGCCGTGCTAGGTCACATCCAACGCGGTGGTTCGCCCAATGCCGACGACCGGATCTTGGCCAGCATGCTAGGAGTCCAAGCGACGCAAATGGCTATTACGGGCGCCTTCGGCAGCATTGTTGGCCTGCGTGGCGGTAAGTTAGTTACGATTCCGTATAAGACGCTCACTCACAAGCGTCGTTCCATCCAACTCGATGACGCAACAATAGCTACAGCCGAGGCAATGGATATTTGCCTCGGCCGTTAAAATTTGAAGTAAAGTGTGGCAGTCCCGATCAATCAGCTGCCACGACCTTATTAACGCCAGCGCGCTTTAGGTTGCTTTTTGCGACCAGGAAACTGACGACGCTTGCGACGAATGCGCAGTTTTTTCTTAGCGCGGTAGCGAGCTGATTTGTTGCGATTGCGCGCTGGGCGTGTGCCTTTTTTCATAACCTAACTATCTCCCTTTGGGGCCTTAGAACCGATAACCTAATGCCACGTTTACGCTGTCAAGTGACCCTGTACTGGCAGCAAAGAGCTCGACCCGAGACTTCTCCGAACTGGTGCTAGTAGCACCGGTGTCGCCGTACACTGCATCAGTCGTCTTTTCACTCGCAAAGAGGGCACTCCTAAAGAGCGGCACCTCGAAGTCGACAAAGAACTCCCGCTGCAGGCTGATGCGTATACCAAAATCAGCACGATAATATAAGCCGTTTTTCGCAATCTCGGAATAGCCGTTGGGGCCCGGTGAGGCAATGCGCTCCGTCTTGAAGCTACCGCTGGCGAGTCCGTAGGGCTCGATGCGGTCAGCTAACTTATCGAAATAATAGCGAACACCGCCGCCTGCATTGAGATTCACCGCGCTGCTCGGAGCACCCGTTGCCCCACCCTTACCGTAGCTAAGGATCTCCATGTCGCCCTGGGTATACCAGAACCAGCGCCCTTCGATCTGATCCGCAAACCGCGCTCCGGCACCAATCGCGTTGAGGGTGTTACCGCTCTTGCCATCGGATTTATATGACTCGTTGCGATAGACTCCCGACAAGATACTGATCTCGGGCGAGGCGAGCCCCACCGATGCAAAACCCACAAGTCCGACTGCAAGCAACAGCTGGCGCGTCCACATAACTCAGCCTCCTCATTTTAGACTCTAAAATACTAGGAAATTAAGGCTTTAGTTATCGATTGTGGTCAGCTAATTTGCAACTAAAGATTGTGCTATCTCTGCTCCGTGCTAGACTGCACGGTCGTAAAGACCACCACTCATTCTAGGCCAAGCGATGCGTGACGATGTGACTGTAGAAGCACTATCTACTGAGACCGAAGACTACGTCAAAGACCTCATCCGGCGTAACTTGGCTGGCTATGAGGAGGCTGGCTCCGTTCTTGCTGCGACCTTCCGACGCCTGACCAATTTGCTACGCGTTTATAGTGGTGAAGGTGCCAAATGTTTTGTGCTACGGGATAAAAAATCCCAGGAATGCATTGGCTTTGCTGGACTCGGACCACTGCACGGATTGTCCCCGTCAGAGGGGCTGGGTGAGGTACGGGATCTGGTGATCGAAGAAAGCCACCGTGGTCGTGGCTACGGCGGATTTGTTTTGCAGCATTGCATAGATGCGGCTCGCCAGCTCGGCTATCGGCGGCTGTACTTAGAGACCACACCACAAATGGAGCGCGCGCAGAAGCTGTTTGTTAGTTTCGGCTTCCGGCCCGTCACCCAGGCCCAAGCAAGCGATAGCGCCCCCAAGAATAAAGAGGGCGTACCTGGATACTTTATCCTTGAGAATCTTTAGACACGGCGCCCGCGTCTAACTTTGACACATCGCAACCAACGCGCAGTCCCTCAACTTGCTGTAATTTAGCTAAGGTGAGGACACCAGAATGAGCACGGCTGCCGGTACTCGGCTGATAGAGCGAGGTCAGTACGCCAGAGGTAAAACCCAAAAAACCTTGGCCTTTCTCGGAAATTGCGCCGTGTCCCGGCTCCTCCGTTGCGATTTGCTCTGCGGTCGCACCGACCACTTTGGTCACGCTGACCAGGATCGCTTGACCCTCGTCCGTCTCACTCACGGCACCGCGGACGTTAAGTTTGTAGATAGCCTTGTCAGCCGGTGTTTCAACGGACTGACATACGACTTCCCAACGACCACCGGCAGCGACCGGGGCGGGCGTCTCTTTCGCCTCTTCTGCGGCGCTGAGGCTTCTGGCTCCGTCATTATGCGCCTTGCAACTTGCAACAGTCACGCAGAGTGCCATCGTTACCATCACTAATGTCAACTGTCTGACCATAAAGTCCTCCAACGGATCGACCGAATCACACCTATAAGCAGTGTCCACAGTATCAAAGCGAAACGCAACTACGCTAAAGCCACCAGCAGGTCACCGCTCGTAATCACATCACCAGGTCTGACATGAACTGCGGCGACGGTGCCGTCCGCCTTGGCGGTGATCAGATACTCCATCTTCATCGCTTCTACCACAAGTAATGGATCACCGACTTTGACCAATTGCCCCTCTTTGGCACTGACTGACTGCACTTTACCTGACATGGTTGCGGCAATATGCCCAGGACTCAAGGGATCGGCCTTCAGGCGGCCGCTGCCCCCACTGCTATCCGCTTGGTCGTGGACCTCGATGACTCGCGGAAACCCATTTAGGTTAAAGAATACCGAGCGCTTCCCGTTAGTATCAGGGTCTGAGACGCCGGCCAGGGAAATCACGAGTGTCTTACCTGGTTCCAAGTCTGCCTCGAACTCTTGGGCTTGCCTTAAACCGTGGAAAAATACCGGCGTCGGTAAATCGCTAAGGTCACCGAAGGCCTCACGATGCCGTAAATAGTCGAGGTAGACCTTAGGGTACAGCCGGTAGGTAAGCACCTCGCGCTCACCGACCGGACACCCAAGGCGGTTAGCCAAAGTACTTTCGCAACTAGCAAAAGAGTCCTCGGCTGGCGTCTCAGGTCGTGACGCCTTGGCCGCAGTCGCACTAGCGCCTGCCCCTAGGACTAGAGACTTCACTGCGGCGGGTATTCCTCCGTACGGCGTCCCCAAGTCTCCCCGCATCAGCCCCAAAACAGAATCCGGGTAATCCAGGTGCGGCCTCTTGGCTAGCCACTCGGGACCAGTTAAACCCTGCTTTTGCAGTAGCAAAGCCATATCACCGACAACTTTGGATGACGGCGTCACCTTGATAAGATCACCAAATGCCTCGTTCACTTCACGGTAGCGTTTAGTCAGCGCGTGAAAGTCGTGCGGACTCACGCCGACGCGCCGTGCCTGCTCATAAAGATTACTGTACTGCCCACCTGGAATCTCATGTTCATAAACATCAGTCGAAGTCGACTGGAGACCGGGATCGAAATCACTATACATCTGTCTGACGACTTGCCAGTAGCGCGCGAGCTCGTCGAGCACTGCTAGGGGCACCTCGGGGCACCGACGATCACCTGCCATCGCTGCAACGACACCATTGAGCGAAGGCTGCGACGTTAAACCTGCCATCGAGCTCACAGCGCCATCGACAACTTCACAACCGGCATTGGCCGCCTCAAGCAAGGTAGCGACACCGACACCCGCCGTGTCGTGAGTGTGCAGATGGATGGGCAAATCGACCGTCTCGCGCAGGGCCTTGATGAGCACGCGCGCCGCCTGCGGCCTCAGAAGACCCGCCATGTCTTTGATACAAAGTATGTCGGCGCCCATGGCTGCAATTTCGCGGGCGACATTCAGATAGTAGGCCAACGTATACTTAGTATTCGAGGCAGCAATCACGTTACCAGTGTAGCAGAGACAAACCTCGGCTATGGCGCCGCGTTTTTTCACTTCATCAACGGCGATCCGCATTTTGTCTGGCTGGTTGAAACAATCAAATATTCTAAAGATATCGAGTCCAGCATCAACAGTCAGACGTATAAAATCACGGATGACCCACTCGGGATAGTTGGTATACCCGACGGCATTGTCGCCGCGCAGCAGCATCTGCAGGAACGTGTGCGGCACTAGCTCACGCATGGCGGCAAGACGCTGCCAGGGGTCTTCCCTTAAAAATCTCAAAGACGTGTCGAAAGTCGCACCACCCCAAACCTCGAGCGAGAAGAAGCGATGCCCAAAATCACGATAAAAAGGCGCAACTCGTATCATATCACGCGTGCGGAGCCGCGTCGCAAATAGCGACTGGTGTGCGTCACGCATGGTCGTATCTGTGAGTTGCAGCGAGCTCTGGCGGCTGAACCACTGCCTGAGAGCGGTCATCCCTCCTTGTTTATAAACATCGCGCGCCGTGGGCGGCGTCGCTTCTTGTCCGTTACCTTGGACATGACCACGCTCAGGTAAAAGCGGCTCGACCGCTGACTGAGGCATGCGTGATGACAATTCGTGCGGGTTGTTGACCGTCACATCCGCCAGGTACCGCAACATCTTTGTCGCGCGATCACGTGCTTTGGTGACTTTAAAGACTTCGGGATGATCATCAAAAAAACTGGTGGTTGCTGCGGACGCGAGAAAAACCGGATGCGACACTACATTTTTCAGTAGTGCCAAGTTGTGCTTAACACCGCGAATGCGAAACTCGGATAAGCTGCGTTCCATCTTGGCTGCGGCCCCGCTGAGATTAGGCGCCCAAGAAATGACCTTGACCAACAGAGAATCGTAGTACGGTGTGATCACACCTCCCGCCGTAGCTTGTCCTTCATCCAGCCTGATCCCGAAGCCACAACCTGGTCTGAATGCAATAATTTCCCCAGTATCAGGGGCAAAATTATTGGTCGGATCCTCGGTTGTTAAACGGCATTGAATCGCGGCACCACGTTGGACAATAGAGTCCTGTGACGCAATGCCTATGCGCGGATCTTGGAGCGGTATACCCGCCGCCACAAGTATGGACGCTTGGACTAAATCCACACCAGTGATCATCTCGGTCACGGTGTGCTCAACTTGAATCCGTGGATTAATCTCTAGGAAATAGGCCGATTCATCGGCAGCCAACAGGAACTCTACCGTCCCAAGGCAGCTATAACCAACCTGGCGCGCCAAGCGCAGTGCATACTCACAGAGACGTTCACGCGTCGCGGCGCTGACACCGAGAGCAGGTGCCACCTCGACGACTTTTTGATTGCGGCGCTGTACCGAACAATCGCGCTCGAATAAATGTACGATCTGACCATGCACATCGCCCAGCAGCTGCACCTCGATGTGCTTCGGCTTAACGATCATCTTTTCCAAGTAGAGATCTGCACGGCCGAAATTAGTCGCTGCCTCGGACTGGGCCCTTTGAAACGCCTCGTCTAGTTCGGCTGGCGCATGCAGCATCCGGATGCCCTTACCGCCGCCGCCCGACACGGCTTTGAGCATCACAGGATAGCCGATGGCTTTGGCCTCCAGGTGGGCATCGGCCAGGGATGTGAGCGGCTTTTCCGACCCGGGAATAACGGGTACGCCGGCCGCCTTGGCTATCGCTCGTGCCGTGACCTTGTCACCGAATGCCGCTAGCACGTCAGGCGTAGGACCGATGAACTTGATCCCTGCCTCGCCGCACAGCCGCGCGAACTCCGCGTTCTCGGAGAGAAAACCGTAGCCGGGATGGATCGCGTCAACGCCCCACTCTTTGGCCTTGGCTACGATATTTGCAGCGTCAAGATAACAAGCAATCGGTTTCCCGGGCGTCCCAATCTTATAGGCCTCGTCAGCCTTGAAGCGGTAAAGACTGAAACGGTCCTCGTGGGAATAAATGGCCACGGTGCGAATATTTAGCTCAGTTGCGGCCCGCAGTATGCGGACCGCTATCTCGCCTCGATTAGCCACTAACAGGCGTTTAAAGGGGGGATGCGCGGCGTGTGCAGTCATGGCACCTTAAGCCTCCGTTCAGGTCTCGCGTCAGGTCTCCCTAGCCATGAAACTCTGAGCGCACGTCACAACTCAAAAGCGGAACCGAAGTCCGACATCAGCGGCGAGCAAATTGGCTAGGACTTGGCGGCCACTGCCGGACCCTCCAGCGTTACCGAAATCGACATCAAACTGAAACTGCGTCCAGTCCACACCGGCAGTAAAATCAAACCGCGACGTCAACGGTGCCACGAGTTGCCAACCCACGGTCCACGCTAGGCCGTTGGTGCGATCGGATTTGACCTTGGTCGCACCAGCCTCGGCCTCGTAAACTGTCGAGGCAAGGCCCACACCTGCCTTAAGTACGCCGAACATCTGGCTCCCCAGGCTGTAACCATGGCCGACTTTAAAGATACCGCCGTTGAGCCCACTGAGGGTCGATTTGCCGCCCAAGGCTGACGACGCAGGCAGGCGGAAATCGAGACTTCCGGTGAAGAGTTCAGCGCTGATTTCGAACCTAGACCAACTGCCGGTGTTTGCCTGATAGCCGGGCTCGACGAATAAAAGCGAACCAATCCCAGGGCTGGAACCGCCGTCCGTGCTGCGGCTTTGGCCAAACCGAGCTCCCGCACCGACAAATAGCCCGCTGTCGTTAGCCGGGTTTGCTGAAATTCCAGTCGTTTTGACTTCGTCAGGCGTGAGCATGTCGCCAGCGGCCACAGCCATAGGCGCCGTCAAACCAAAGGTCGTTAGTGCGACGATTTTAACTAAAGAGGTCAATGACTTGGATTTGCTGCGCAAGCGCATCTCGATACTCCTCAGAAGGGTCTAGGGACTAGAGAAAGTCCTTTGATATTCACAACTCCTCACCGACCATGGCAGTTTGCCACCTGGCCAACGGCGACGATAGGAAAATCTACGGGGACAGAAAACCTCCTTGCTTTTGCCGACGTCTTCTCTTAGGTTCCCGTCTTCATAGAGTTGCGGGAGATGTCATGGGTTCACCTACAAAAAAGCATAAGACACGTCGCGTCGCCAAATTGGCGAAGCAAGGTAACAAGCGTAAAAATCAGATCCGTCTGCACGGAACAACTGCGCCAAACTTGCCGCTTGATAAGCCAAACGCCAATGAGCTGAAGCAACGCGCCTCTAAGGCCAAAGTTAAAGCATAATGAACTTCAACAGTGACTTGACGGTGGATAGACGCTCCGATGCGTTGACCGGCCGTCAGATCGATGTGGTCGTATCCGGTTCCATCGGCTCGGTGGAAGCGGTGAAATTCATTCGTAGTTTGCGTCGGCTGGGCGCCGCAGTGACCCCTTGGCTCACCAGTGGCGGCGCGCAGTTTGTGACGCCTCTTGCACTCGCCTGGGCAGCCGGGCGTGACGTGCGACAGGCGTTTACCGGTGACGCCTCGCACATAGCTCTGGGCGATGCCTGTGTGGTCGCGCCTGCGTCGGCTAATCTCCTCGGTAAATGCGCCAACGGGATCACAGACACACCAGCGACGGCCCTGATTGCCTCCTACCTCGGCAGCCGCAAGCCAGTGCTTATCCTTCCGAACATGCACGACAGTTTGGCTCAGGCCCCGGCGGTCATGAAAAACCGCGAGACTCTTGCCGCCAACGGAGCTCAGTTGCTCGCGGCGCGAGTCGAAGAGGGGAAACAAAAGTTCCCCGAACCAGCTGTGCTCGCCGATGAGGTAGCTCATCGGCTGAATCGTCACGCGGCCAAAGAGGCTGCAGTTTTAGTCACGCTAGGTACGACGCGCGGCTACATCGATGACGTCCGCTATCTTTCGAACTATTCGACAGGAACCTTAGGGTCACTGATCGCTGAAGAGCTTTATCGGTGCGGCATCGCAACACATGTCGTCTGTGGCCCGTGTCCGCGCCAGCCGAAGTCATACACCTCGCTGGCTGCGGTGGCCACGAACGAAGAAATGACAGCTGCGGCCAGCGCGGCCATAGCATCGGGGGCTGATGCGGCGGTATTAGCAGCATCGGTCCTAGACTTCACACCGGAGCATCGAGCCAGCGGCAAAATCCCCAGCAGCGCTAACTCTAAGCTCAGCCTCAATTTGGTGCGCACACCGAAGATCATCGCCGGCATCAATCCCCGTTCGGGCATCAAAGTCGGTTTCAAATTGGAAACAGACCTCACCGCGACACGCGCAGAAGCTTTGGCGCTTGATTACTTCGCTAAATATCAGCTCAGCTTGATGGTTATCAACGACCTGTCTCAAGTTGATGCCACGAGGCACCAGGCCTACGTTGCCAGCTATAGTGACGCGCGTGCGGGCAAGGGACGCCTAGAATTGCAATTGCTAGACGGCAAGAACGCTGTCGCCGAGGCCGTTGCGGGCCATGTGGCCGCGCGTCTGCGTGGCTGACAGAATCATTAGACCAATGAAGGATTGGCTAAGTATTAGCGAAGGATCAGCGATGCGCTTTATTAAAGGCTTATATTTTTGGGTCGTTGCCTTCACGGTAACGATCATACTCTTCACACTGCTCAGCATCGCTCATGCGATGGCGACATTGCGCGGTCGCGGCGCCGATGGTCGCGCCGCTCATAAATTTGCGGCTTTGTGGGGCAGGCTGATGATCTATTTGATGCCTGGGTGGAGTTGCGAAGTCGATGGCAAGGAGTATTTACCTCGTGACTATCAGCCGATGGTCATCGTGGCCAATCACGAAAGCATGTCCGACATCTGGGCCATTTATTTTCTTGGCATTCAGTTTCGCTGGTTAAGTAAAGATGCCGTGTTCCGTATCCCGGTGATTGGACAGGCTATGCGATGGTCCAACTACGTTTCGGTAGACCGCAGTAGCCGGCAGAGCGGGATCGAAGCTTTGGCCGAGAGCGCTAAACGCATCAAGCAAGGACTGTCGATGTTCTTCTTTCCTGAGGGGACACGGTCTCTTGATGGTGTCATTAAGCCTTTTAAAAACGGTGCATTTAAACTCGCAAGGGACGAGGGAGTATCGGTGCTTCCCATTGCCATACATGGCGCAGGGGCTATGCTACCCAAACACTCTTGGATACCAGGGCGCGCACGCATCAAAATCAAAGTGCTGCCGCCACAACCGGCACCTCCTGCCGACGCTGACCTCGAGGCCTACGGCGAAGCTATCCGGCAGCAGATCATCGGCGCTCATGATTCTCTGGTAGCAGCAAAAGCTGACGTCTAGACGTTTGCATCATGGCGGGGGCATGCTACCTTCGTGGCATCCATTGATGATTCTCGAAAGGATATAGCCATGCGCACCGCTCGTCTTGCCGCAACTGCTTCCGCACTTCTACTCATCAGCCCTATGGTCAAGGCCGAGGCTCAGAGGAAATTTGCTGATATTGAAATCAGTATCGATGATCCCGCTTTGCAGAAAAAAGACACGGGCATCAGAACCCTGTACGTCACCCTTTACGATGCCGCTAGTAGTATGCCGATGCCATATGGAGCGCTAAAGGTGGACCTAGATAAAGATGCCAAGGGAACCTTCTACAAAGGAGAACTCAACAGCACCAACGTCATGATCATGGGCGGCGGTGACGTGCCCAAGACCTTACGTATCAAAGCACGTCTCGATAAAGATGGCTCTGCAGGACGCGACGAAGCCGGCGATCTCGTTGGGATCGCCGACCAAGTAAGCCTTGGTGCAAAAGTCAAAGTAGTGATCAACAGAGCCATCTAAGTCCCATTAGATCACCGCTAAGACACTGCTATTAGCGCTTCAGGTTGATCACTTCCTCGTACATCGTGTCCGTGGTGGTGATCGACCTAGAGTTAGCCTGGAATCCACGCTGCGTCATGATCATGTTTACGAATTCTGCGGCCAAATCAACAT